>CAZYVL010000013.1:12905-19091 GCA_964651005.1 uncultured Chthoniobacteraceae bacterium
CCCAACCCGCTAGCCATGCCAGCCCCGTTAGCCAATCCGGGCGCGGATCTTCCGCCCGTTGCTCTGGAAACGGACACGGCCCGATTCGATTAAATCCGCCACGGCGAGCACCGTTTCGCGGGAATCGCGGCTGCACCGGCTCACCGTCTGGATCAACTCTCCGAGGGAAAGGTTCGAGCGTCTGGTTTTGCGTGGGGTCGTTTTCATGGGAGACAAGGGTGATTGGCAGGGGGACTCGCCCTTCCTGCGGTTTCAGTTTGTTCTCTTCTTAGACGCCGCAGGCGGAGGAATGTTCAAAATCGCCGCCGCTGTCGTCGCCCCCGCCGCTCAATCCACGAAACACTGGGCGATCGGCATCCGCCTCCCGATGCCGAAGGCGCGGCTGGTGACTTTCAGCCCCGGGGCGGCCTGCTCGCGCTTGTATTCGTTGAGGTCCACCTTGCGGGCGACCCATCGCACCGTCTTTTCGTCAAACCCGCGCGCGATGATGTCGCGTGCGGTGAGGTTCTCCTCCACGTAAAGCTGGAGAATCTCATCGAGCAGATCGTAGGGCGGGAGCGTGTCCTGGTCGCACTGGTTGGGCTTGAGTTCCGCGCTGGGCGGCTTCTCGATGGTGGAGCGGGGGATCACCTCGCGCCCGGCGTTGATGTGACGCGCCAGCGCGTAGACCTGCGTTTTGGGGACATCGCTCAAAATCGCGAGGCCACCCGCCATGTCGCCGTAGAGCGTACAGTAGCCGACGGCGAGTTCGCTCTTGTTGCCGGTGCTCAGCAGGAGATGGCCGAATTTGTTGGAGAGCGCCATCAGGACCATGCCGCGCAGCCGGGGTTGCAGGTTCTCCTCCGTCGTCTCTTCGGGCAGGCCCGCAAACTCCCCGGCGAGGAGCCGCTGGAACACTTCGAAAGGTTCCTGAATGGAAATCACCGGGCAGCGGATGCCGAGGTTGGCCGCCAGCGCGAGCGCGTCGTCCAGGCTCCCCTGGGAGGAGAACTGCGTCGGCATCGCCACGCCGTGTACGTTCTCCGCGCCGAGCGCCTCGACGGCGATGCACGCCGTCACGGCGGAGTCGATCCCGCCGCTCAGGCCGAGCACCACGCTCTTGAAGCCGCATTTGCGCAGGTAGTCGCGCAGCCCGAGCGAGAGCGCCGCGAAAAGCTCGCCCGCGTCCTCCTTTGGCGGAAAATCGGGCGGGGCCGCCGTCGGAGCCGGGGCGTCGGAGGCGAAGACCGCTTCCGCTTCCCGGAAAGCGGGGAGCCGCCCGATCAGGCCGCCGTCGGGCGCGATGGCGAGGGAGTTGCCGTCGAAGATCAACTGGTCGTTGCCGCCCACGGCGTTGCAGTAAAAGATCGGCACCCGGTGGCGGGCGGCGGATGCCGAGAGCATCTCGAAACGCCGCTGCGGCTTGCCGGTGCAGAAGGGCGACGCGCTGATGTTGACGATGAGCCGCGCGCCCGCGTCAACGAGCGCCCCCACGGGGTCGAAGTCGTAGAGACGGCGCGGCAGGTATGATTCCGTCCAGATGTCTTCGCAGAGGGTGATGCCCACCTTGCACCCGGCGATCTCCAGCGGCGCGACCGATTCGGCGGGCTGGAAGTAGCGGTCTTCGTCAAAGACATCGTAGGTCGGCAGCAGCGACTTGAAGACCTTGCGGATCGGCGCGCCGCGCTCCACCACGGCGGCGGCGTTGCGGAAGGGGCGGCCCGGCCCGGGGTTGTAATCGACATAGCCGCACACCAGCGGCACCTCGCCCACCTCGCGGTGGAGCGCGTCGAGCACCTCCAGGTTCAGCGGCACGAACTGCGACTTGAAAACGAGATCCTGCGGCGGGTAGCCGGTGATGGCCAGCTCCGGCGCGAGCACGAGTTCGGCCCCCTGCTCCGCAAGCCGCCGGTAGGCGTCGAGGATTCTGGTGAAATTCCCGTGGAGATCGCCAACCGTCGGGTTGGTCTGGATAAAGCCGATATTCATGGGTGCGCTCGCGCGGAGGGAGAGGAAGGCGGGGCGTGCCGGATCAGTACCGGCGCGGAGTGGGGGCGGGGGTGTGCGGCCCGATTTCGTAGCCGCCGTTGACCGCCTCCATCCCGCCGACCACGAACTCCTTATAGAACTCGAAGAGCCCGGCGGCGATCGCCCCGGCAAGGACGACGAGGATCAGTTTCTGGAAAAACGAGTGGCGCATGGAAGGAACCGGGGTACACCCGACGATAACGGAGCAAAGCCGCCGATGTCACCAGAAACCCCACTGGCCGGTCGCCATGATGTAAACGCCCAGCAGCAGGTTGGTCACGGCATGGGCGATCACGCAGGCGGCGAGGCTGCGGGTGCGCACGGCGATCAGGTTATAGAGCGCGCCCGTCGCGAGCGCGGCCCAGAAGTCCGGCCCCCAGTGCGCCAGCGCGAAGCAGAGCGTCACCGCCGCGAAGGAGAAGCGGCTTGCCGACCCCATCGGCAGGCTTTCGAAGTCCTCGCGGATCAGGTAGCGGAGCAGGAACCCCCGCCAGAAAATCTCCTCCAGCAGCGGCACTACCACCACCAGCCGCGCGAACCGGAACGCGAGGCTCGCCCAATAGAGCGGGGAGCCGGGGGGGAAGACGTTCGGGTCGAACCCCTCCAGACGCGGCGCTTTTCCAAACACCGCCTGGGGGGAAATCCAGATGCCTAGAACGAGAATTGCTATTCCTAGGGACCATGCCCACTCTCCGCCCCGTTTTGGCCAATGCAGCGGGTAGCGCCGCCAGAACGCGGCGAGCAGCCCGGCGCAGAGCACCGTTTGCAGCGGAAAGATCCAGTATTTCGGCTCGGCGAGAAAGAATTCCGGCCGGCCCAGTTTCTGAAGAGCGCCCACCAGCGGGAGCAGCAGCATGAACGCGAGGAACGGAAAGCAAAAGGCGCGCAGCGCCGGGGTCAGGACCGGTTCCGGGACCGGAGGCGCGGCGGGCTTCGGGGTGGAGGGCATGGCGGGGGGGAGCGTTGGCCGGAGGTTTTCGGCGGGTCCGGCGGAGAATACCACTTTTCTTCCGCGCGTCACGGGGGCAAAACAGGGAGGGGGAAAATAATCATGCCGCAAGAAGTCGATCCCGAAAAAATCCTCGCCGAGTTCGAGGCGGCGCGCCTGGCTGCCCAATCCCGCTCCGGTCGCTCCGGCCACTCCGGGCATCCGGCCTCCAGACGGCCACCCGTCGCGCTGATCGTGACGCTCGGCCTCCTTCTCTTCGCCGTCGTCGCGCTCTGGATTCTCTCGGGGCTCCTCGGCGGGATGGCGAAGCCCAAACCTCCGCTCAAGGCCACCCCTGGCTCCGCCGCGCCATCAGCCAGCCGGAGCGCGGTGCCCCTTTTTTGTGAAGTTTCTCCTTTGCCGCGCCTTGCCGAAGTTCCTAAAATCCCCATCACCTGAACCGAACCGGCTGCGAATACCGGCTCCTCTCCGCTCATTTCCTCCTTTCATGGCAAAACCACCCTCCAGCGCCATTGGCGTCGATCTAGGTCGGCGCGTGATGAAGGCCGTGCTGCTCCAACGCAAGGGGAGCCGCGTGGCGCTCACCCGCTTCGCCACCCGCGAACTGCCGGTGGAACTCCAGAGCGTCGATGAACTGGCCGCCAACCTCAAGGCGCTGCTCCAGGCGCTCGGGGGGAGCGCCCGGGCGTGCGCCATCGCGGTCTCTTCCTCCGAGGCGTTCATCCGCATCGTCGAACAGCCCGGAATGGCCCCGGAAACCTTGCGCGACGCGCTCCGCTTCAACAGCCAGAGATTGCTCAACCAGGATTGCAAGGAGTTCGTGCTCGACTGCGATCTCCTCACCGCCGCCCCTGCCGCCGCCCCCGCCTCTCCCGGCGGCGCGAGTCCTTCGGTCCGTTACCTCGTCGGCGGCGTGCCCCGCGAACAGGTGCGGAGGATTCATGAAGCGTGCGCGCGCACGAAAACCCCGGCCACGGCCCTCCAGCTCAGCCCGGTGGCGGTGTTCAACGCTTTCGAGTTCGCCAACCAGGAGACCTTCGACACGCAAGGCTTCGTCCTCGTCGATACCGGGCACCGCTCCACGGAGATCCTCGTCGGCGCCCGGCAGGAGCTGATCCTGGCGCGTACCCTGGAGTACGGCGGCAACCAGCTTGTCGAGGAGTTGATCTGCCACGGCGCTTCCGGGCCGGAGGAAGTCGCGCAGGCGCTCGCCGAGGAAGAGGTGTTGACCGTGGAGAACGCGCGCCTCTCGCTGACGGAGCTGGTGCGCTCCATCAGTTCGTCCATCGGCTTCGTCGAGGCGCGTTACGAGGTGACGATCCCGAGGGTGTTCCTCTCCGGCGGCCTGGCGAAATCGCCCGCCGTCCGCAGGATTCTCTCGGAGGAACTCCAGCTCCCGTGCGAAATCTGGAACCCCTTTGCCAAGTGCGACATCGCCCTGCCCGCAGCGCGCAAGGCCGAGCTGGAGCCGGAGTGGCCCACGCTCGCCGGGGCGTGCGGGGCGGCGGCGGAAATCCTCAGAGGACATTGAAAGGCTGGAACCGATGGCACTTCATCTTAATTTTTACCACGAAATCGAACGCGAGGCCCAGGCCCGGGCGCGCGATCCCTTCAAGCTGGCGGCCCTGGGCGGTGTGGTGGTGGCGGTTCTCCTGGTCGGCTACTATTTCCAGCGTGGCCGCGCCGTGAGCGCCGACGAATCCCGGCTCGCCGCCATGCAGGCGGACTGGGCGAAACTCGAACCGGCCAAGGCCACGGCCAAGAAACGCGAAACCGAACTTTTCAACCTGCAAAAGCGCAACAAGGCGCTGGTGCAACGCCTCCAGGGGCGCTTTTACTGGGCCCCGCTCCTGGCGAAGATCGCCGCGGCCACGCCGCCCACCGTGCAGATCATGACGTTGACCGGGGAGTGCCGCAGCGCCTCCTCCGTCGGGTTGACGCTGGTGGGCATCGCCGCCGGGCCGCAGCCGCGCAGCGCGGCGGAAGACTTCCGGCGCGCGCTGGAGAAGGAGATCGGCGAGCGGTTCCCCGGCGTCAGCGTCGATTTCGAGCGGGCCAACTCCCTGGAGGAAACCGGCGAGAACGTCGAATGGGAGGGGCAGGCGCTCCCCACCGCGCGCTTCTCGATCCGCCTCGTTTTTGACCCACGCCCGCCGAAAGCGGCACCCCCGAGTACTCACAATGCTCACAATGCTCAGAGTGCTCAAAAAGCCCAGGGAGGCAAAAAGCCATGAATCTCTCCAAGGACCAAATCCAGAAGATCCTCCTCGGGGTGATCGTCGTCGTCGCGGCCCTCTACGCGTACTTCACGATGCTCCTTGGGCCGCTCGGCGAGCGCCAGCGCAAAGCCGTGGCGTTGATGGAGGATCTGGAGCCGAAGATCAAGGACGCGAACATCCAGCTCACCCGCGTCCGGGGGCTGGAAAAGGGCGACCCGAACGCCGCCGCCGCCAAGCGCGCGCGCGAGGTGATCGCGGCCAAGATCCCCACCGGGGCGGCCATCGTCTGGCTGCCGCAGCGGCTCACCGATTTCTTCTCCAGCCACGGCATCGCGAAAAGCGAATTCAAGCTCCAGACCGAGGGGGACGACCCGGACCTGAGGGAATACCGCTGGACGCAGTGGAACGTCGATCTCCCCGAGGTTGAATTCGGGCCGCTTGCCTCCGCGCTCGCGGCGTTGGAAAACCAGGAGGCGCTCACCCAGATCACCTTTCTCAAGCTGGAGATGAAGCCCGACAACGTGCAGTTCCAAAGCGCCACGCTCAAGCTGCGGACCCTGGCCAAAAAATGAAAACGACGCTCCCGCTTCTCCTCTCCCTCTTCGCGGTTTCCGTCCTCCCCCGGGCCGGAGCGCAAAACGTCGAGGATCTCCAGATCAAGACGCGCTCCGTCTACGCGGCGGACCCGGCGGCGCGCAATCCGTTCTGGCCCATCGGGTGGAAAAAACAGGAGCCGGTCGCGACCGACGTGGTGGCGCCCCGCCCGGTGCCGACCGTCTCGGACGCCTTCTTCCGGCCCGAACGCTTCGTCGTCACCAGCATCTCCATCGGCCTGCTGCCGCTGGCGATGATTAACGGAAGATCGTACGGGGAAGGGGAGTTCATCCGGCTCGACGGCGGGGCGAGCGTGCAGATCGTCTCGATCCGCGACGGCCAGGTGACGCTTCGCTTCCGGGAAAAGACCATCGTGGTGAAAATCCAGGAAGCGGCGGGAAGCAAACCCCGCTAGTC
>CAZYVL010000013.1:19191-29079 GCA_964651005.1 uncultured Chthoniobacteraceae bacterium
CCCCCAGAAAAGATAATCGACGCCAAGCGCGCGCGCCCGCTCCTGCCAGCCTGGTTCGCCGCGCAGCAGGCTCTCCAGGGCGGCCTTGTTCGCCTTGTAGCGGATGCCGTGGCTTGAAAGATGCCCCTCGTACCCTTCCACGACTTTGCGCCCCAGCAGCAGAAGCGGGTGGTTGTAAGTCGGGGCGCAGGCAAAGGTGGCCGTGGCGGGGAGCCGGGCGAGGGGGCCTTGGAGCAGGTCTAGTTCGCGCCGTTGGGCGAGCGTGTGCCCGGTATGGCTGCGGTCGATCCCGCCCGCCAGCGAGACGAACCCGGAGAAAAACAGCAGCACGCAGAGCGCCGCTCGCAGCCACGGTCCCGTCGCCCGGAGCATCGCCCAGAGCGCGGGGAGAACCGCCAGGTAGCACCAGAGGAAAATCTTCGTGTTGTCCCATTCCCACGGCGCGAACATGACGAAACAGCCGATCAGGAAAAGGGCGAGCGCCGGGAGCACCATCGCCGTCTGCCCCGCCAGCTCTCGCCCGTTTCCCTTGCGCCCCCTCTCCCAAAACCAGAGCAGAAGCGCGAGGACACAAAACGGCAGGATGCCGAAGTTCTCCAGCCAGAAGGCAAGCGGGTCGCGCCCCTCCTGCATCCAGCCCGGTTTGAGATAAATGAGGCCGCCGCTCCGGAAGCCGTCCGTCAAGAGCCAGACGAGCGCCGTGGCGGGGACGAACGCCCAGCCGACCAGCCGCACGAGGGAGGCCCGGAACCCCGGTTCCCCCCGCCAGAGCGGGCCGCACCAGGAGAGCAGGAACCAGCTGCCGAGCATGACGGAGAGGAAGAGGAACGTGTGGAGATGGAAGATCGGCATCGTGCCGTAGAGCAGCACTTCGATCCAGAGCGGCAGCCCCCGTTCGCGTCGGAAAAAGCGCGCCCGCCAGCTCCAGAGCAGCGTCAGCCCGGCAGGGATGGCATAGAGCAGCCCGCGCTGCGTGACGAAGAGAGCGAGCGGGATGCTTTTCCACGCCATCTCCGACTGGAAATCCTCCAGGTGGCCCGTTTGGAAAATCCGCCACCCCGCCAGGCCGCCGTTAAAGAGAAACCCCGCGAGCACGAACGGCCCGCCCCAGCGCCAGAGCAGCAGGCCGGTCGCCGCCGCCCCGGCCAGCCCCACCCAGATGAACCCCCGGAAGAGATCGGCCCCGGACCCGAGCAGCAGCGCGTTGAAGAGGTCCACGCCGAAGGGGTAGCGGAGCGGCTCCGCCGCGTAGATCGGGTTCTGCGGCCAGAAAGGGATTCCGCTGGCGAGATAGCGGGTGAAGGTGCAGTGGAGCGAGAGATCGCCGAGATTATTCGGAGAGAGGAAAGCGACCTCCCCGTGCCGGAAGTAGACCAGCCAGCAGAACGCCCGAAGCGAAAAGAGCGCGAAGACGATCACCACGCCCCACGCGATCGGGCCGTGCGGCGGCTTCGTCTCCCACTCCGGCCCCGTTTTTCGGGAGAGCGAGAACCACGCGAGAAGACCCACCGCGCCGCCCGCCGCGAGGGAAGCGCGCGCGGAAGCCGCCCCCAGCCCGCCGCCCGCCCAGCCGAGTGCCAGAGCGGCGATCACGGCGGAAGCCACGGCGACGAGGAGCGAAACGACGCCTTTCATGGTTTACCGAAGCAGGTTGGCATCGGCGTTAGCGTCGGTGTTGGCAGCGTCTGTGGTGTCCACGGGCTGGGGCACGAACTCCGGGGTCCGGTCCGGGAAGAAGGGGGCGAAGCGTTCCGCGTCGAAATAGAGCCGCCCCGCCGCCAGCCCGTCGCGAAGCTGGAACGGCTCGGAAAAGTAGCGCCGCCTCAGCCGCGCCTCCACCTCGGCGATCCGCGTCTGCTCCACCACCAGGAACGCCGCGTCCATCTCCGCCGGAAGCTCCTCCCCGCTATACTCGATGTCGGTGAAATCCCCCAGCACCCACGGGAGCGGATGGCAGCCGGAGTTGGAGAGCGCGAGCCACCCGCGCAAGTGGTAGGCCGCCGGATCTTGCGCGACGAGCCATTCCAGCGGCCGGGTCAGCTTGAAGAAGTCATCCGTCGTCTGGACGTAGACGTAGCGTTCCTTCGGGTCCGTGGGGTGGAAGAAATTGAGCCGCACCGTGATCCACGCCGAGACGCCCAGGAGCGCGGTGGCGATGGCGGCCACGGTGGCGGTGCCCGCCCGGGCAAAGCGGCGCGGCAGCCTGTCGCGAAGCCGCAGCGCCGTCTCCACGGCCTCCCCGAAAAGGAAGAAAAACGGCCAGAGGATCGAAATGATGCACCACGGCGTTTTGTAGGAGACGAGGCTGTAGGCGGTCAGCGTCCCGCAACCGTAGATCGCCAGCAGCCGCGAGAGCCGGTTCATCCCGGGCCAGAGCGCGCGGAGGCTGAAGGCGATGCCGAGCAGGGCGGGCCATTCGTAGCGGCACAGCAGCCGCAGCCAGTAGTCCCACTCCTTGCTGTGCCCGCTCCCCGCCATGCCGGTGTGCGTCCAGATCGCCAGGGTTTGCCCCAGCCCCGCGAGCGAGGAGAAGTCGAGAAACCCGCCGGAGTAGAAAAAGAGCAACGCGAGCGCGCCCATTGCCGCGACATCCCAGAGCATCCGCCGCGTCCACTGCCGGGGCGCGGCGACGTCCATCCCCGGTGCCGAGGGCGAGAACCGTTCCAGCCCCCAGAGCGTGATTGCGGCGAGGCCGAAGGCGACCAGGTGGATCACGTACGTCTCCTTGGTCAGGATCATCAGCGTGACGCCCATGCCCGCCGCCCAAAGCCCCCGGGCCGAACCGCGCGTCCAAAGCTCCGCCACGCCCCAGACGCCGAGCACCATCGCGAAGACAAGCCACGCCTCGTGGATCGCATACCGGGAGTAAAAGACCATTCCGGGCGAGATCGCGAACGCCAGCGCGGCAAGCGCGCAGACGCGCCACGGGAGGAAACGGCGGTACTGGAGCACCAGCCAGACCGTGGCGAGATTGATCAGCACCAGCGGCAGCCGGAACACGACGATGCTCCGCCCAAAGAGCGTCTGGGCCAGGAAGAGGATGTAGAAATGGAACGGCCCGTGGTAGTTGCCCGGGTCGTAGTGGTAGAAGCCAGTGCGCGTCATCTGGTCCACGAACCAGCCGTTGACCCCTTCGTCAAAGTGCGGCGGCTTCATCCCGAGCCAGAGAAGCCGCAGCCCCGCCGCGAGGCCGAGGATCAGCCAGGTCGTCAGGTTTTGCCACTGGCGTGCCGCCGGGGCGGGGAGCGGGCTATCAGAGCCGGGGGCGGCGGGCGGATGGGCCGTGCGCGGGGAAGGTTCGGTCATGCAAAAAGGAAAAAGGGTTGCCTGCCGCGCCGTGCCCCGGCCATTCTCCGGGGCCTCACGATTCGTATCCGGGCGGTTTTGGAAGGAACGAGGCGGTTGGCGAAGCAGTTTTCAAGACGTTGACGATGTTTTAACGCAATGGACGGTCCTGATCTTAGCATCGTGATCCCCGCTTTCAACGAAGAGCGGCGGCTGCCGGAGAGCCTCCGGCAGCTCGCGGCGTTTTGCAACGCGCTGGAAAACAGATCGTGGGAGGCGCTCATCATCGTGGAAAAAAGCGGGGACCGGACGCTCGACTTAGCGAATGCCGCCGCCCGCCGCCAAGCCAATTTTCGCGTCGTGGATACGGGTGTTCACCGGGGCAAGGGAGCCGCCGTCCGGCGCGGCGTGCAAGAGGCCAGGGGGGAGATCCTCTTTTTCATGGACGCGGACCTGAGCGTTCCCCTGGAGGAAGTGACGGCTTTTCTCCGCGCCTTCCGCGAGCACCCGGAGGCGGACCTCCTCGTCGGGAGCCGCAAGCACACCGGGAGCCAAATCCTCCGGCGGCAGAGCTGGCTGAGGCAGCGGATGGGGGAAATCTTCAACTGGATTTTGCGCCGCGTGGCGGGCATCCGCGTGCGCGATACCCAGTGCGGCTTCAAGGCGTTCCGCCGCCCGGCGGCGCGGGCGATCTTCGCACGGCAGCAGATCGACGGTTTCGCCTTCGACGTGGAGGTGTTGCTGCTGGCGGAGCAGCTCGGCTACGTCACGCGGGAGCTGCCGGTGCGTTGGATCAATTCCCCGGACTCGCGGGTGAACATCGTCCGCGACAGCCTTCGGATGTTCCGCGACGCCTTGCGCGTGCGCCGCCTTGTGCGCGCGGCTACTCGTACCGCAGCGCCTCGATCGGATCGAGATTAGACGCCTTCCGCGCCGGGTAGAAGCCGAAGAAGACCCCCACGGCGGCGCTGAAAAGGAAGGCCACCACCACCGAGGAGGTGGAGACGAGCGTGGACCATTGCGCCAGCGAGGAGAGGAGCTGCGAGCCGCCGATGCCGAGGAGAATCCCGATCACCCCGCCCATCGAACTGAGCGTGATCGACTCGATAAGGAACTGGAGGAGGATGTCGCGCCGGTGCGCGCCGATGGCGATGCGGATGCCGATCTCGCGGGTCCGCTCCGTCACGCTCACCAGCATGATGTTCATGATCCCGATGCCGCCGACGAGCAGCGAGGCGCTCGCGATCGCCCCGATGAGGACGGTCATCACCCGCGCGGTGGCCGTCGCCATTTCGGCGATCTCCTGCTGGTTGCGGACGGTGAAGTCGTCGTCCTGCCCCGGGCGGATGCGGTGGTACTGCCGCATCAGATCGACGATCTGCTCCTGCGCCGGAGCGAGCTGCCGGGCGGAGCCCACCTGCACGTTGATGCTGCGCAGGCTCGTCCCGCCGGTGACGCGCTTCATTGCGCTGGTATACGGGATGACGACGAGATCGTCCTGGTCGCTCCCCATCACGGAAAGCCCCTTGGGCGCGAGCACGCCCCGGACGATGAACGGGACGTTCCCGATGCGGAGGATCTGCCCGAGCGGCGATTCCTCCCCGTAGAGGAACCGGGCCACGGTCTGGCCGATCACCGCGACCTTCGTGGAGCGGCGTACGTCGGCTTCGGTGAACGGGACGCCCGCCGAGAGCGGCCAGCGGCGGAGGTCGAAGTATTCCTCGCTCTCCCCGAGAATTTGCGTGAACCAGTTCTGGTTGCCCGCAGCCACCTGCGCGTTCGAGCGGACCTCCGGGCTGATGAGCGTGACCATCGGGATCTCCCGCCGGATCGCCTCCGCGTCCTCCAGCTTGAGCGTGCCCGCGCTTCCCCAGCCGGAGCGCGCCCGCCCGGCGGTGAAGCTCCCGGAGAAGATCAGGATCACGTTTTCGCCCAGGCCCGCGATCTGCCCCTCCACCTGCGCCTTCGCGCCGTTGCCCACCGCCGTCATGGCGATCACCGCCGCGACGCCGATGACGATGCCGAGCGCGGTGAGCGTCGAGCGCATCTTGTTGCGGCGCAGCGCGCGGAAGGCGATGCGGAAGGTGGAGATGATCCTCATGAGGGTTGCCCGGTGGAGGCGGGTTCCGTGGAAGCGAAAAGGGGGCCGGAGGCGTTCTCGCGCTCCCCGGCGAACGTCCGCCGGGCGACCGGGACATCGCTGCGGATGAGGCCGTCGCGCATGACGATGTTGCGCTTGCAGTAGGCGGCGATGTCGGGTTCGTGCGTCACCATGATGACGGTGATCCCCTCGTTGTTGAGCCGCTGGAAGAGGCCCATGATCTCCACGCTCGTGCGGCTGTCGAGGTTCCCCGTCGGCTCGTCGGCCAGGAGCACCTCCGGGTCGTTGATGAGCGCGCGGGCGATGGCGACGCGCTGCTGCTGGCCGCCGGAGAGTTCGTTGGGGTGGTGCCCGGCGCGCTGCGCCAGCCCGACGAGATCCAGCGCGTGC
This sequence comes from uncultured Chthoniobacteraceae bacterium, assembly GCA_964651005.1. Lineage (GTDB taxonomy): Bacteria > Verrucomicrobiota > Verrucomicrobiia > Chthoniobacterales > Chthoniobacteraceae > DATMFV01. The sequence goes on from CAZYVL010000013.1 coordinate 24,968, forward strand.
CCGGCCTTCTCGCGCATGGCGCGCGCCGGAAGGTGGCGCTCGGAGTAGAGCAGCGGCAGCTCCACGTTTTCGAGCGCGGAGGTCCGGGAGAGCAGGTTGAAGCTCTGGAACACGAAGCCGAGCTTGCGGTTGCGGATCGTCGCGAGCGTGTCGCGGCCCAGCCGGGAGACATCCACGCCGTCGAGCAGGTAGCGCCCCCGCGTGGGCCGGTCGAGGCAGCCGATGAGGTTCATCAGCGTCGATTTCCCCGAGCCGCTCGCCCCCATGAAGGCGACGAACTCCCCTTTGGCGATCCGCAGCGAAACGCCGCGCACGGCATGGACCTCCAGGCCGCCCGTGCGGTAGATTTTGTGGATCTCCTCCAGCTCGATGACGCTCTTGGTTTCCGCTGTCATGGTCGTGCCCGTTCTGTTTTCCCCCGCCGCCGTCAGAAGCGCCGCCGCCCCCTCCCGGTGAACGGGTTGGAAGAGCCGCGTGCGCCCGAGGAGGCGTGCAGGCTTTCGTCCACGATGCCGGTGATCGCCAGGTCGCCCTCCTGGAGCCCCTCCAGGACTTCCGTGTGCACGCCGTCGCTGATCCCGATCGTCACCGTCACCGGCTGCGGCTTGCCGTCGCGCAGGAGGGTGATGGTCCGCTGGTTGCGGCGTTTTTTTGTCTTGTCCGCCGGGGCGCGGCTCCCGCTTCCCGGAGTGCTCCGGGCCGCGCCTTCCTCCTCGCTCTCCGGCATCCGGAAGCGAAGGGCCGCCGCGCTGAGCTGGAGGGCGTCGCGACGGCGCGCGATGATGATGGAAGCGTTGGCTGTCATGCCCGGCTTGAGCTTCAGGTCCGGGTTATCGACCGCGATGATCGCGTCGTAGGTCACGACGTTCTGCACGGTCGTCGCGGCGTTGCGCACCTGGGTCACCTTCCCGTGGAAGGTGCGGTACGGGAAGGCATCCACGGCGAAATCGACCTCCTGCCCCGTCTCCACGTTGCCGACGTCGGCTTCCGCCACGCTGGCGTTGATCTGCATCTTGGTGAGGTCGTTGGCGATGGTGAAGATGACCGGCGCGGAGAAGCTGGCGGCCACGGTCTGGCCGACATCCACGTCGCGGGAGATGACGATCCCGTCCACGGGCGAGTAGATCGTGCAGCGCGACAGATCGACGCGCGCCTTTTGCAGCGCCCCCTTGCGGATCATTACCTGCGCCTGCGCCTGGTGCAGCGTGGCGGTGGCCTGGTCGAGCGTGGCCTGCGGCGCGGCGTTGCGCGTGACGAGCGCGCGCGCCCGTTTCTCGTTGAGCTGCGCGAGCTCCAGGTTCGCCTCGGCGTTGGCGAGTTCGCCCTCCGCCTGCATGAGCGCCGCCTGGAAGGTGGCCGGGTCCATCTGTGCGACGATCTGCCCGGCCTTCACCGGGGTGTTGAAATCGGCGTTGAGCTTCTGGATGATGCCCGAAATCTGGCTGCCGACCTGGACATTGACGACCGGGTTGAGCGTGCCCGTGGCGGTAACCGCCTGCACGATGTCCCCCCGGGTGATCGGCAGCGTCAGGTAGCTGACCTCCCCGGCGTTGCGGTTTTTCCAGTACCACCAGCCGCCGCAGGCCGCCGCCACGAGGACGAGGAGCAGGAGGGTGAGGGCCAGCCCGGATTGGGAAGAAGAGCGTCGCATGGTTTCAGGTCAGGGAATCGGGGAAACGGGAGGAACCGGCGTGGTGGCCGGGCGCGGATGCGCCGCTTTGCCGCGCACCCGCTCCTCCTCAAAGAGTGCCTGGGCGCGCTGGAGATCGCGCAGGGCGATCTGGTAGTCGTAGAGCTGGTTGATGAGCAAGGTGCGGGAATTGTTGAGTTCGCGCAAGGCCACTTGCACATCGAGGCTGGTGGACGCGCCCGATTCGTAAAAGCTGCGGGTGTCCTCGTAGTTCTTCGTAGCGGCCTCCACCCCCGCCCGGAGCGCGACGATCGCCTCGCGCCCCGTGCGAACCGCGATCCAGGCGTTGCGAATGTCGGCCTCGATGGTTTTCGCGGCGGTTTCGAGATTGAGCTTCGCCTGCTCGATCTCGTAGCGCGCCGAGCGGAGGTCGATCTCCCGCTGGCCGCCGGTGAGGAACGGCATCTCCACACTCAGCACCGCGCTGTTGACGAGCGTGCGGCCCGAGTTGCCGCCGGTGGCCCCCGTCCATTGCGTGCTCGCCTGCGCGTTGAGCCGGGGGGCGTAGCCCGCGGCGATCTCCTGGCGCGCCGTCTTCTCCTGCTCCACGCCGATCGCGCTGATGCGGTAATCCTCCCGCCGGGCGAACGCCTTTTTGAGCGCCTCTTCGACGGGGGTGGCCGGGTCGGGCGCCTTGGCCGGTTCGGCGAGCGTGAAGTCGGTCTTCCCCCCGAGGTTGAGGATATGGCTGAGGGTGTCGAGGTCTACCTCCAGCATCCCTTGCGACTGGATCAGGTTATTGCGCGCTTCCTCCAGGCTGGCTTCCGCCCGGGAGACATCGAGCTGCGCGGCTTCGCCGAATTCGTGGCGGATTTTCGCCTGTTTAAGCTGACCCTTGGCGAGTTCGAGCGTCTCCCGGTTGATCCGCGTGACGCTCTGGAGCTTGAGCGTTTCGTAATACGCCTGCGCCACGCCGAAGAGCGTCTCCCGGACGGTGAACCGGTACTGGAGCCGGGCGGCCTCCGCCGCGAGCTTGCCGTAGTGGTAGGCGGGGATGACGGTCGGATCGAAGAGCGGCTGCACCAGCGTCAGCCCGACGTAGCGGGAGTAGCTGTTTTGCCGGGTGGTGATCGAGGTCGGCCCCTCCAGGCCAACCGCGTCGTAGGTGTTTTTGCGGCGGTTCCCCTGGTAAGTCGCGTTGCCGGTGAGCCTCGGCCCGAGGCGCGTGAGCGCGCTCCACGGCTGGAGATTCGCTTTGCGAAGGGTGTAGTAGGCGTTGCGGATCGACTGGTCGGTCGCCAGCGTCCGCTCGAACGCCTCTTCCAGAGTCAAGACCCGCGCCGCCTGGACCGGGGGGGCCGGTGTTTTGGGCGTAGCAAGGGGAGTGGGGGAGGCGGAAGGAGTCGGGAAGGGAGCGGCTTTGGCGAACGCGGAAATCGGGACGGCGAGCGTGGGGAGCAGAAAGAAAAGGGAGCGCAAAATAGGGCGGAAGATCATCGGCAGGAACAGCGCCGGCGGTTCGGGTAGCCCGCCGGGGGACGCATGGAGTTAATGAGGGTTGAAGAGATTGTCAAACTGGAACGGGAGGGAACGGGATGGAGGGAGGGTGGCGGCTTCCGTGGAAAATCGTGGCGGCATCCGCTTGAAACCGGGGCATCCTGCCGCTACAGCTTGCTCCATCTATGGGACGCCAATGGTTACACGCCAAGAGGGCCGTCGCCTCGCTCAAGAAAGCGCAGGCCACGGGCAAACTAGTCAAGGAGATCATGGTCGCAGCCAAGCTCGGCGGCGCGGACGTGGAGGCCAACGCCCGTCTCGCCGCCGCCGTGGAGAAGGCGCGCCGTGAAAGCGTTTCGCGCGATGTCATCGAGCGCGCCGTCAAGAAGGGAGCGGGCGTCGGGGATGAAAAGTTGGTGATGGAGCATGTTGTTTTCGAGGGCTACGCGCCGTGCAAAGTGCCCGTGATCGTGGAAGTCCTTACCGATAATAACAACCGGACGGCCCCGGAGTTGCGCGTTCTTTTCAAAAAGGGGCAACTGGGCGGCCCCGGGAGTAACAAATTTCTCTTCGACCATGTGGGTCTCGTGGAAGCGCACCGCCCGGCGGAGGCCGCCGTGGATCTTGAGGAAGCGGCCATCGAGGCGGGGGCCGACGAGGTGGAGCCGCTCACGCACGAGCAGAACGACGACATCCCCGCCGGGGCGACCGGCGCGCGCTTCGTCACCGACCGCTCGGCGGTCCACGCCGTTTCCCGGTGGCTCGCCACCAACGGCTGGAGCGTCGTCACGAGCGAGCTTGGCTATCTGGCAAAGAGTTTCCCCCCGCTCTCCGAGGAGCAGCAGGCGGAGGTGGGCGAGTTCCTCCAGGCGCTCGACGACCACGACGACGTACACCGCGTCTGGGCCGCGATCCGATAGATTTTTCCTTGATTCAGGCGGGGATTTTGGTTGCCTCATCACGCCTTCCAATCCCCCAAAAATAC
>CAZYVL010000013.1:29179-36235 GCA_964651005.1 uncultured Chthoniobacteraceae bacterium
AAAAACACCCGCCATGCCCCTGATCGACAAGCCGCTCAGCGAACTGCATCAATACAAGGGGATCAATCCCCGCCCGTCCGATTTCGACTCCTACTGGGACGACTCCCTGCGCGAACTCGACACGCACGACTCGCAGGTGGAGCTCGTCCGCGATTCCACGCTGCCGCTGCGCAGCGCCGAGTGCTTCGACCTCTGGTTCACCGGCATCGGCGGCGCGCGCGTGCACGCCAAGTATCTCCGCCCCGCCGGGAAACAAGCTCCGGCTCCCGCCGTGGTGGTGTTTCACGGCTACGCGGGAAATGCGGGCGACTGGACGCATTACCTCAGCTACGTGGCGGAAGGGTTCTGCGTGGCGGCGCTCGACTGCCGGGGGCAGGGGGGCGCGAGCGAGGATAACCTGCAAGCCAAGGGGAACACGCTCCGGGGGCACATCATCCGCGGCCTGGGCGATCCCGACCCGAAGAAGCTCCTCTACCGGCACATCTTCCTCGACACCGCACAGCTCACCCGGATCGTGATGGGCTTCCCGGAAGTGGACGCCACGCGTGTCGGCGCGACCGGCAATTCCCAAGGCGGCGCGCTCACCCTCGCCTGCGCCGCGTTGGAGCCGCGCATCCGGGCGGCGGCCCCGGTGTATCCTTTCCTGTGCGATTATCGCCGGGTGTGGGAGATGGATCTTGCCGAGAATGCCTACTGGGAATTGCGCGAATTCTTCCGGCGGTTCGACCCGCTGCACGAGCGCGAGGAGGAGATTTTCACGCGGCTCGGCTATATCGACATCCAGTTCCTCGCGCCACGCATCAAGGGGAAAATCTGCCTCACCGTCGGCCTGATGGACCCGATATGCCCCCCTTCCACCCAGTTCGCCGCCTACAACAAGATCACCGCGCCCAAGGAGTTGATCGTCTACCCTGATTACGGGCACGAAGTGCTGCCGGGAGACATGGACCGCAACTTTGCGTTTCTGGTGAGGGAACTGCGCGGCTGCTGACAGACGGCAGATTCCCGCCGCGCCGGAAGGGCGATACGGCCAATTCAGCCGAGATCGCGTTCCCTTTTTGGAGAGGGAAAGGGAAAAGGAGGGAAAAGGATGCCGCCGGGAAAATGGAGAGCTTCGCAGTCGATCCGCGCCGCCGTGTTGCCGCTGGCGCTGGGCCTGGCGGTGGTCTGCATCGCCTTTTCCGATAAACAGGGCGCGGAGCCGTCCCTGGCGGCGGCGGCCACGCCCGCCCCCACGGAACCGGCCACGACGCCTTCCCCGGAACCCGGCGCGAATGAAGCAGCCAGGGCGACTGAAGCGGCTTCCGCGCCCGCGCTGACCTCCTTCGCGCCGATTGTGGAGAAGGTCGCGCCGAGCGTGGTGAGCATCCACACCAGCCGGACCGTGCGGGTGCCCCGGATGCTGCGCGACTTTTTCGGCTCGCCCAACGCGGGCGTGACGCAGGGGCTTGGCTCGGGGGTGATCGTGAGCCGCGACGGCTACATCCTCACCAACAACCACGTCACCGACGGGGCCGATGATGTCTACGTCACGCTGGGGGAGGACCGCCGGGAATATAAAGCGCGGAAGATCGGCGCGGACCCGGGGACCGACCTCGCGGTGTTCAAGATCGAGGGGCACGACTTTCCGGTGATCCCGTTTGCCGACAGCGACAAGGTGCGCGTGGGCGATCTCGCGCTCGCCGTCGGCAATCCGTTCGGCCTCACGCGGACGGTGACGATGGGGATCATCAGCGGGCTGGGGCGCGGCGGGATGGGGATCATCGACTACGAGAACTTCATCCAGACCGACGCCTCCGTGAACCCCGGCAACTCCGGCGGCGCGCTGGTCGATGCCCAAGGGCGGCTCGTCGGGATCAACACGGCCATCTTCAGCCGCACCGGGGGGAACCAGGGGATCGGGTTCGCCGTCCCATCCAACCTGGCGATGCAGGTGCTCCGGAGCATCCGCGAGAAGGGGCGGGTTGAGCGCGGCTATCTCGGCACGGTCATCCAGCCGGTCACGCGCCAGATCGCCGCCGTGATGAAGCTCAAGTCCGCTTCCGGCGCGCTGGTCTCCGATGTCACCTCCGGTAGCCCGGCCTCTTCGGTCGGCCTCGCGCCGGGCGACGTGATCGTGGCCGTCGACGAAAAAGCGGTGAACACCCCGCGCGAACTGCGGCTCGCCATCGGCGGCCTCGCGCCGGGGACGAAAGTGAAGGTACACTTTATCCGCGACGGTGCGGCCCGCGAGGTGGAGGCCGTGCTGGGCGCGCTCCCCTCGACGGCAGCGACCCTTCCCCCAAATGGTGGTGGTGGTGGTGGCGGCGGTGGTGGCGACCGGAGCCGCCCGGGCGCGACGCCCCAGCCCGCCTCGGCGCTTCTCGACGGCGTGGAACTGCGCGACTTGAGCGCGGTGATCCGCGAGGGGTTGGACATCCCCCCTTCCGTACACGGCGCGATCATCGCGGAGATCGACCCCGGCTCCGCCGCCTACCGGGCGGGGCTGCGGCAGGGGCATGTGATCGTGGAGATCAACCGCGAGCCGGTCGGGAGCGCCCGCCAGGCGGAGCGGATCGGCGGCGCGCTCAAGAAAGGCGAGCCGGTTCTGCTGCGGGTCTGGGGAGGCGGGCAGACCCAGTACCTGGCTATTTCCCCGGAGACGGAGTGATACCAAATCTTTTCAATCATGAGACGCTCTGGCTTGGTCTTTTCGAGTCAGGCGGCGTTGTCAGGCAGAGTCGCTATCAAAAGATAGCGCCCCCGCCTTGCCTGGCTCAAAAATCCCGGCGCCATAGCATCTCCTTCTTTCGAAGATTTGGTATAATTCCGGACCGCCGGGGGGGATTTACGCCGGAGTGCTCACATTGACCATCCAGGCGATGCCGAAGCGGTCCGTGAGCATCCCGAACCGGGGAGACCAGAAGGTCTTTTGCAGCGGCATCCGGACCTCGCCTCCCTCCGCCAGTGCGTTGAAAGCGCGATCGGCCTCCTCCTCCATCGGGAGGTTGAGCGAGAGGGCGAACCCCTCGAACTTCGTGGTCTCCTCGCATCCGTCCGAGGCCATGAGGGTTGTCTCCCCGATGCGCAGCGTGGCGTGCATTACCTTGTCTTCAAAGCCGGGTGGAATCGCGCCGGGGTCGGGGTTGGGGTTCTCCTTGAAGCGCAGGAGCATCCCGATCTCCGCGCCGAGCGCGGCCCGGTAAAATTCGAGTGCTTCTTCGCAGCGGCCCCCGAAAAAGAGGTACGGTTCGACATTGGTTTTTGGCATGGGGATCTCCGGTTGAGGGGGGTGAGTTTTGGATGCAGGGGAGATTCGCATTCTTCGGGGAGAGCGGCCGGGCGTCGAATAAAAAACCGCCCGCCCGCCGGAGCAACGGGCCGCTTTTTCGGCGCGCTTTCCCGTATTTAAGTGACAGGGACGCCCCTTTCGCCTATCACGCGGGGAAATGATGGACGTCATCAAAATCTACTACCTCGTTTTTGGAATCCTGACGATCCTCGGGGGAGTCATCGGCTTTGTGAAGGCGAAGAGCCGCGCCTCGCTCATCGCGGGGGGGAGCGCCGGTCTGCTGCTGGTCGCCTCCGGCCTCATCATCATGGCGGGGCGCACCAACATCGGGCTGATGCTCGGGCTGCTGGTCAGCGTGGCGCTGGCCGGGCAGTTCATCCCGAAGGTGATGCTCAACCGCGCGCCGATCCATTCCATCATCATGGCGATCCTCAGCGCCGCCAGCCTGATCCTGACGATCATTTCGTTCACGAAAAAATAACCACCGCACCGCACCTTGAACCGGCATTCCAAAGCGGTTGAAAATTCGCGCGCCTGGAGCGATGGGGGTGGAATGATGCCGTGGCGCTTCTCCCTTTTCCGGTTTGCAGGTCCACTTCCGGTGGCCTCGGCTACCTTGGCGGTGCTCACCGCCGTGGCGCTCCTCCCGCTCTCCGGCTGCAAGCGGTCTTCCTCCGGCCCGGAGCACGGCAAGACCGGGCGCGGATCCCGGCTCTCCGGCTCCTCGACGCCTGCCCCCCTCTACATTCCGCGCAAGCAGATGGAAACGGCGAAGCTCTTCAACGGCATGAAGGTTCGGACGATCCTGGAGACCGAGCCGGGGAGCACCTCCTCGGTGGAGCGGGGGACGGATTCGAGCTACGAACTGGAGATCGCCGTCCGCGTCAAGGTGCCGCGCGCGAACCACGATCTCGCGGCGCTCTGCAAGCTCAACCCCGCCCTGCCGGAGCTGCTCCCGGGGCTTCCCGGGCTGCTTGCCGACGCCCGGGTGGCACCGAGCTACGAGGCGCTCTACCGCCGCAAGCTGGAGAAGCTGGAGGGGAGCCTCGCGCGGCTTGACCGGCTCCTCTCCCGGCACGATTTCTACGATTGCGAGACAATCCTGCACCTGCGCGACCCGAACACCCGGCGCGCCGTCCTGCTCTTGCAGGGCGATATGGATGTCGATCAAGACGGATCGGACGGCGACCGGCTTCCCAACCCTCCGGGCGGCGATCCGAACTTCCAGCCGATGACCAGCTATAACTGGCCGAAGCTGACCGTGGTTCCGAACCCGTTCCTTGCCGAAAGGGAGGAGAAGCTCGCCGCGCTGACCCGCGAGCTGGCCGAGATGCAGGGCAAGAAAGAGATCGGCCAGTCGCGGCTCCAGGCTTTCCGCGACACGGTGGGCGCGGCGCGCTACGAGGTCAACCGGCTCCGGACGCGGAGCTTCCTCATCGCCGCGACCGACCCGTACATCGTTCTCCCGACGTTCATGTTCAGCGAGAAAGACCCGGTTTATTCCCCAAAGATCGGCGACTATTGCGCGGTGATCTACGGCGACACGTTCTACCCCGCCGTGGTGGGAGACGCGGGGCCGAGCCAGAAGGTCGGCGAGGCTTCGCTGCGGCTGGCCAAGGCGCTCAACGCGCGAGCTACGATTTTCAGCCGCCCCGTGAGCCACCTGAAGGTGACGTACCTGGTGTTCCCGAACTCCGCCGAGAAGCCGCTGGCGCGTCCCGATCTTGCCCATTGGCGTCAGCGGGTGGAGGCGTTGCTGGGCGAAATGGGCGGGCACGGCGGCACGCTCCACCAGTGGGAAACCACCTGGCGGCCCGCGCCCACACCGACCCCAACCCCGCCGCCGACTCCGACCCCAACCCCAACTCCCGAGCCTGCCACGCCCGCTTCTCCGACGGCGACACCCACCCCAGCGACCCCTGCGACTCCGGCAGTCGCAGCACCCGGGCAGCCGTAAAGCGCGTTATCGGTACACCGTCCTTTCCACCACGGGAGGAGGCGGGCCGAGCACGCACGCTTGCTCTGCTTCCATCTGGATGAGCCAGGCCGGTTTGCAGGCGGGGCGCGAGACGACGTTCGGCGCGGCCACGGTGACGGGGCGACCCATCGGGTAGCGGAAACACATCGGGTAAGGGCCAAAAGTGCGCCGCTCGATCGCCCGGAAGCGGAACCCGCACTCCGTCTCGCAGACCGGCCCTTCGGCAATGTATTCGGCAATCGGGCATCCCTCGAAGTTGGAGGAGATCACCCGGGAATAAAGTGTGGGGCGGGGGGAAGAGGCGAAAAAAAGGCGCTCATGGCAGCATCCGGTTGCCACGATTCCCACCAGCGCGGCGAGGAGCGGGAGACGGAAGAGAGCAGACGCGGATCCCTGTTTTGAAAACCGCCCGGGCCTTCTTTTTCTCCCTGCTTCCTCTCGCTCCCGCATGACAAGAGGGGCATCGTGGGGGATCGCGTTTCCGCGCGCCCCGGCGGAAGGGAGGGGGAGTCGCCCCCCCGCTACGGCTCCGGGACGATCTTCTGCTCGCTGCGGAACTCCTCGTAGTTCGGCATGAAGCCGAGGAGGGTGTACGTCTTGCCGGCCTGGAGATCGCGGGTGGAGATCGTCGTGGAGTATTCGAGCCGTTCGCCGCCGTTGATGCCGACATAGCCGGGCGTCTGCTCGTAGGCGCGGTCTTCGCTCCATTGCGTGACGAGCCTCGCCTTATCGTCGCGGATCAAAATTTCAATGCGCTGGGTGGTCGGGAAGTGGAGCTGGATGAAGCGCCCGGTGACGTTCTTGAGCGAAATGCGCACGGCGATCTGCGACACATCGGAGAGCCGCACCGGCAGCGGCGAAAGCTCCATTTTGAAGACGAGCTTTCCGCGCCACTTCGCTTCGGCTTCCGCCTCTGTCTGCGCCTGGGGGCGCGGTTCCGTGAAGGGGAGGAGATGCCAGGTTTTCCGGGCCACCCGCGAGGTGGTCTGGCAGCCGCCCAGAAACGTGCCCGCGAGCACGGCAAGCAACCCGGCCGCCACGGTGGAAACCACAGGAGAGCTACAGCGCATGCCCGAGTGGTGTAAACGACACGGGAGAGAGTTGCAAATCGGTTTTCACCGGGGCAGATTACCGCCCATGCGTTTGCGTTCCCTCCTCCTCCCGTTCCTTGCGCTCCTCGGGGTCTGCTGCCTCGGCGCCGCCAAAAAGGACAAAAACATCACGGTGCGCTTTCATCTGGAAGCCCAGAAGCAAGACGGGGAGTCGTTCGTCACGCCGCTGCCGGGCGGAGGGGTTTCTGGCCCCGCTTACATCAAAAAAATCCCGGAGCTTTCCGAATTCGACATCCAATCCATCTACCCCTTCCCGGCGGCGGACGGGACGATGGGGTGCGCGTTCCGCTTCGACACCCACGGCCGCATCGCGCTCGACACGCTCTCGGTGGAAAACAAGGGGAGGGTGCTCATCGCCATCGTCGGCGCGCGCCCGGTCAGCGCGATGTTTATCGACCGGCGCGTGAGTGACGGGGTTATCATGCTTTCCCGGGGGCTGACCCCGGAGGAAATCGCCAAGCTCGAAAAACGCTACCCGGTGATGGGGGCGAAAAAGAAAAAGTAAACCCCGCCGTCGCGGCGCGATTCCCACGGCGTGATTCAAATCCACAATGCGCCGCGAAAGCCTCTGGCGGCATAGTAAGAGTCCGCTCCATTGTGGTAGATGAAGACGCGCCCGTAGCGGAAATCGCCAAAGATTGCGCCGCCGAGTTTGCGAACGCCGGGAGGCGTTTGCAGCCAGCTTGATGTTTTGG
>CAZYVL010000014.1:0-34904 GCA_964651005.1 uncultured Chthoniobacteraceae bacterium
TCGACGAAAACGCCGTCCAGGCCGCCATCGAGCGCGCCGAAGCCGCCATGCGCAATCGCGAGCAACTCGGCAGCGAAGAGATGGCGACCGTCCAGGCCGCCCTCCAGAAATCGCTGGTGCAGTTGCGCGTCAAGCGCCGCCGCCACGGTTGATCGGGGCCAGACTTCGTTAAATCGCCTTAAAAAACTTGAGCCTCCCCGCTTCGCGCAGGGAGGCTCTTTTTTTGGCCTTTTTTCGTATCGGAAACGGGGATTGAAGCGGCAAAACCGTTCCCGTTTCCGCTCTACACGCTCTACACGTTGAAGCGGAACTCCATCACATCGCCATCCCGAACGACGTACTCCTTCCCTTCGATCCGCAGCTTCCCGGCTTCGCGCGCCTTGGCGGAGGAGCCGAGCGCGATCAAGTCGTCGAAGTGGACCGTCTCCGCAGCGATGAACCCGCGCTCGAAGTCCGAGTGAATCACCCCGGCAGCCGCCGGAGCCTTGTCCCCCGCGCGGATGGTCCACGCCCGGGTTTCCTGCTCGCCCGTCGTCAGGTAAGTGCGCAGCCCGAGCAGATGGTAAACCGCGCGGATGAGCGAACCGACGCCGCTCTCGTTCACGCCGAGATCCTTGAGATACTCCTTCGCCTCTTCCTCGGGAAGATCGACAAGTTCACTCTCGATCTGCGCGCTGATGACCACCGCCTCCGTCGCGAGGTGCGTGCGCACGTAATCCTGCACCGCCTTCACGTAGCGCGCCGAGGGGCGCATCTCCACGCCGTTCTCCGGCAGCGCGCCCTCCTGCTCCTGCGCGGCGTCGATCTCCGCCGCGACATGCCCAAGATCGGCCTCCGCGACATTGCAGGCGAAGATGACCGGCTTCGCGGAAAGGAGCGTGAACTCGCACGCGATCTTCTTCTCCTCTTCGCCCAGTTCCAACGTGAGCGCCGGTTTGCCCGCGTCGAGATGCGGGATCAGCTTTTCGACCACGGCCATCTCTGCCTTGGCCACCTTGTCGCCCGTGCGGACGGCTTTCTGGAGGCGCTCCCGGCGTTTCTGGAGCGAAGCGAGATCGGCAAGGATCAGCTCGGTGTTGATAACCTCAATGTCGCGCACCGGGTCCACCGACCCGGAAACGTGATGGATGTCGCCGTCCTCGAAGCAGCGGACCACCTGCACGATGGCGTCCACTTCGCGGATATGGCTCAAAAACTGGTTGCCCAACCCCTCCCCCTGGCTCGCCCCGCGCACCAGCCCGGCAATATCGACAAACTCGATGGCCGCGGGGACCAGCTTCTTCGAGTGCGAAAGGGCAGAGAGCGCGGCCAGGCGCGGGTCGGGCACGGTCACGACGCCCTGGTTTGGGTCGATGGTGCAAAACGGGTAATTGGCCGCCTGAGCCTTGCGGGTCCGGGTAACGGCGTTGAAAAGCGTGGATTTGCCCACGTTTGGAAGTCCGACGATGCCTGCGCTTAACATGAAGGGATAAAAGAAAAAACGAGCTACTGTAGAGTTAATGGAAGCGCTCTAATTGTCGAGCCGGACTTCTCGGCCGCACGCCGCCGAGGCGGCGAGCGCGTCCAGAACGCGCTGGACGGTAAGCGCCTGCTCCACGGTGACGCAAAGCTCTTCGTGGCCCAGCAGATGGTTGATGAAGTTATGGAAGCGTTCGTTATGCGGAAAGTCGGAGGGGGCGCTAACATCCTGGATGACCTGGTAGCCCGAGCCGGGGGAATCGCCGCGCGCGGGGGCGAAGTACCGGCCCGTGATCGCGTTGGCCCCGCCCTCGGTGCCGAAAAGCTCGACGCCAAAGCGGTTCGGCTCCGGCTGGTGGCACGCCCAGGAGACATCGAGCGCCATCGTCGCGCCGTTGGCGAACCGGATGAAGCCGCTGGCAAAGTCCTCCACGTCGAAGGTGATCGCGCTCCGCTCCGAGCGGCCCCAGTTCCCCTCGCCCAGCCCCCGGTGCCCGAACTTGCCGTACGTGGCGCCGAAGACGGAGACCGGCTCGAAATTTCCGGTGACATACAGGCAGACGTCGAGCATGTGAACACCGATGTCGCTGAGGCAGCCGCCGCCCGCCAGATCGCGGTTGCCAAACCAGGTGCCGAGCCGGGGGATGCCCGTCCTGCGCATCCAGTATGCCTTGGCATGATAAATCTCCCCAAGCGCGTTGGCGGCAACGAGGCCGCGGATTCTCTGCACCTCGCGGTTGAAGCGGACGTTCATCCCGAGTGTGAGCACCCTGCCGGTGCGGCGCGCCACGTCGGCGACCGCCAGCGCCTCCGCGTAGTTCATGGCGAAGGGCTTCTCCAGCAGCACATGCTTGCCCGCCTCCATCGCCGCGATCGCCAGCGGGGCGTGGAACTTGTTGGGGACGGCGATGTAAACCGCGTCGATCTCCGGGTTGGCGAGCAACTCCCCGGCCTCCGCGCACGAGGCGGGGATCGCATGGGAGCGGCAGAAAGCGGAGAGCCGTTCGGGGTTAATGTCCTGAACGGCAAGAAGAGAGGCTTCGGAATGCGACCGCACGGCAGCGACCGCGTACTCGGCGATCTGGCCCGCGCCGATAAACCCAAAGCGAACAGAGGAGAGCATCGCCATAGCGTGCCAGAGCTAGCGGCGATTGAAAAGGCCCGTGGCGATCAGACGAGAAGGCCCAGGGGCGGATATTCCCCCCCGAGGATGGCGGCGCTGTCGGTCTTGAGCCAGCCCTGGAGCACGGCGGCGTAAACCTGCCGGAAATCGACCTGGTGGCGCAGGTCGCCGTGGGAGAGATTCTGCAAATCGGGCAGGCCGCCGTGGATGCCCCCTTTCACCGCATCGCCAAAGAGGAACATCGGCGCGGCGGTGCCGTGGTCGGTCCCCTCGCTGCCGTTTTCCGCCACGCGGCGGCCAAACTCGCTAAACGCGACGACGAGCACGCGCTGGGAGATTTTTTGCTTCCGCAGCTCGCCCAGGAACGCCGCGAGGCTTTCGGCCACCTCGCCGAGCAGCTGCGCGTGGGTGTTCTTCTGGTGCGAGTGCGTGTCAAAGCCGCGCTGCGTCGCGTAGTAGACGCGGGTGGGAAAGTCTCCGGCGATGAGTTTCGCGATGATCGAGAGATCGTGCCCCAGTTGCGTATCGGGAAAGCTCTGGGCAAGCTGCCGCTTGTCGAGCACGCCGCGAATCTGGTCCCCGGCGGCGATGGCGTTCATGGCAATGTGCCGGAGGAAATTGGCGGTTTCCGGCTCGCTCCCCACCACCCCGCCCAGGTTGGCCAGGCTCGTCGGGGAGGGTGACATCGCGACGGCCCGGGGCCGGTTGAGTTTTTCAAAAATCGCCTCCTGCATCTTGGCGAGCGCCTCCGTTTCGCCGCTCGCGTTCCATTGGAAGGTGTCGGGGTTGTTCACCGAAAGGCCGACGTTGGAGCGGTTCCGAAACGCCTGCGGCATCACCTTCCCGATCGAAATGCCGATTTCCGCCTCGGCCTTGGGGTCTTTGGGTTTTTTGGGATCGGAGCCGCAGCATTGGGCATCGAAATAACGCCCCAGCCAGCCCGTTTGCTCGGGGCGCTCGCTCACACCCGTTTGCCAGATTTCCATGGAGCGGAAATGCGAGCGGTTCGGGTTCGGGTAGCCGGTGTTCTGGATAATGGCGAAGCGCCCCTGCCCGAACTCATCCCGCAGCGGTTGGAGCGCGGCGTTGAGCGCGAGCCGGTCGCTGATCTTCAGCAGGCTTTCACCACGCAGGCCGAGGGTGGGCCGGGCTTTGTAGTAGAGATCGTCGGTGAAGGGGATGACGGTGTTCAGCCCGTCGTTGCCGCCGCTCAGTTGCAGCACGACGAGCACGGTGGCGTCCTTGTCCGCTCCCGCTGCGGCGGCGGTGCGGGTCAGGAAAGTCGGGACGAAGGCGCTGGCGGCCAGGAGGCCGGCCCCTTTCAGGCCGGTGAGGAGAAATTCGCGGCGAGTCTGGAGGAACATGGGGCGGTGTCTTGGTTACGGAGGTTCGGCGGCTGGAGCACTCTAGCAAAGCTGATAGTCGGGACTGCTCATGATGAGGTGCACGACGCCGCGCACCCGTTCGTCAAACATTTCATCCCCCACGCGCAGGCTGTCCTGCCCGTTCGTCCCGTCGGATTCCTTGGATTCCTTGGAGTCCTTGGAGTCCTTGGGACCATCGGAATCGTCGGTTTTCAGGAACTTGATTAACTGCTGGCGGAACTCCGCGGAGACGGGCCGGTTCAAAAAATCGCGCACGTAAAAATCGACCACCGCCTCGGGGGTGTCCATCTTCTCCCGCAACCCGAGCGCGGTCAGCTCCTGGCTGGGGCTCCACATGATTTTTCGCTTCCGGGCCAGGAACCGACGCCGGGCGGTCGGCTTGCTCCCGCCTTTGGCCTTGTAAGGGCGGAAGTTCTCCTGGCCGACTCCGTTGATGAGATAATTGCTGAAATTGTAGCGGACGAGCAGGACGTTGGAGTTGATCCAGGTCAGCCCGCCGGGCCATCCGTTCACATCGGGCGGAAAAAAGAGATCCTGCCCCATGAGCTGGAGCGCCCCGAGCACGGCCCTCCCCTCCGGGAACGGGAGGCGCATCGACTTGAGCGCGCCGACCGTCAGGACCACCGGGCTTTTCAGCGTGGCCGCAATGGCGTGCCGGGAATAAAACTCCTGGCTGGTAAAGAGCTTGCGCAGGAAGGCGGCCAGCTCCATATCCCCCTCGCGGTAAACGCGCGCCGCCTCCTCCACAAGCGGCGCGTCGGGCTCGGGCCACAAAAAGAAATCGAGGAACTTGCGCGCCATGAAGCGCGAGGCAGCCGGTTGTTCGCAGATGATCTGCGTGATGTCGTCGCCCGACCAGTCGCCGGTGTTGCCGAGGAAGGTTTTCTGCCCCGGGTCGTGCGCCTTTTCCCGGAAGACGAACTCCCAGGTCTCGCGATCAACACCGTAGCCGGTGAGCGCGCGGGCCGATTCCTTCACATCGTCCTCCGTGTAATGGCCGACGCCGAGCGAGAAAAGCTCCATCAACTCCCGGGCGAGGTTCTCGTTGGGCCGTTGGCGGCGGGATTGCGCGTTATCGAGCCAGACGAGCATGGCGGGGTCGTGGACCAACTCCCGCAACTGGTCGTGGAACCGGCCAAAGGCGAACCGGCGAAAGAGTTCGTTCTGCCGCCACATCGGGTAGGCGCAATGGATCTTGCCGTCGAAGGAGCTGGCGAAGTGCGAGTGCCAGAAGAGCGTCAGCTTTTCCTCCAGGGGCCGCTCCGTGGTGAGCATCTTCTGGAGCCACCACCGCTTGAGCGCCTCGATCTCCTTCCTCTGCTCAAGACGCCGGTCGCGCGCGAGCCGCTTGCGCTCCATCACGGGAAGCTGCTGGAAATTCTTGCGGTCCTCCTCCGTCTCCTTGAAAAGCGCGATACCCTCGGGCGGCACCAACGGGGCGGCTTTGTGAGCGGCTTTGTCCTTGAGGTCGGATTTCTCCCGGGCCGGAGCCAGGAGCCATTCCACCGCGCCTTCCAGCCCCCGGGCGGCCAGCTTTTCGGCATCCGCCCAGGTTCCGCCAAATCCGGCGCGCCAGAGAAGATGGGCAGCCAGGGAGGGATCGAATTTTTTGGCGGGGAACGGAGAGAACGCCATGACGGGGATTATAACCTCGCCGCGCGGGAAAGTTGCTGGAGAAATTTTCCCCTGCCTGAAAAAAGATCGGAGGGGCAATCCCCCGGCCTCGCTCTGCGCTATTTCCCTGACTTCCCGCCGCCGGGCGTCTAGATTACCGCTCCATGCGCTTTCTCGACCATTGTTCCGCCTTGATTACGGGGGCCTCTTCCGGCCTCGGGGCCGAGTTTGCCCGCCAGCTTGCCCCCCGGGCGGAGACGCTGGTGCTGGTTGCCCGCCGGATGGAAAAGCTGGAGGCGCTGCGCGAGGAGATCGCCCGGCCGGGATTGACGATCCATCTGCAAAAGGTCGATCTCGCCTGCCCGCCGGAAGTGGAGGGGCTGCTCTGCTGGCTGCGGGAGAGCGGCGTGGCGGTGAACTTCCTCATCAACAACGCCGGGCTGGGAGATCACGGTCGCTTCGAGGAGAGCGACTGGGAGCGCGTCCGCCAGATGCTCGATGTCAACATCGGCGCGCTCACCCGCCTGAGCTTCGCGCTGCTGCCGACGCTTCGGGAACAGCCGAAGGCCGCCATCCTGAATGTCTCCTCCGTGGCCGGGTTCCTCCCCATGCCGAAAATGGCGGTCTACGCCGCGACGAAGGCATATGTCAACAGCTTCACGGAAGCGCTCCGGGCGGAACTGCGCGCGAGCGGCGGGCGCGTGGTGGCCCTCTGCCCCGGGCCGGTTTCCACCGAGTTCGGAGCCGTGGCGCAGCGAGCCGACAAGCCCGACCCGATCCCCGCGCCCCCGATCATGAAAGTGCCCGCCGCCCAAGTCGTGCGCGACGGGCTGCGCGCCGTGGAATGCGACCGCCCCCGGACGATCCCGGGCCGGTTCGTCGCCGCCGTCATGCTGCTCACGGCGGCGATGCCGATGGCCATTCTGCGCCTGGCGATGCGCAAGCAGGCGGGAGCGCCCTCCCCTTCCCCTGCTCCCTTGAATTAGGCAGAAAGTGGGGAAAACATCTGTTTTCCGTGTAACATTCCGCCCGTGGTTCCTCTGGTAAGAGGTGGAGAACAACCATGAATCCAGAGAATCCCCTTTGCCCCCATTGCGGAAAACCGCTTTCCCAAGGTTCCCCAGACTCCCCGGGTTCCTTGTTGGGCCTCTGCCCAAGCTGCCTTCTCGCCGCCGGGTTTGCCACGGTGACAGAAGACGCCCACCCCGGGAAAAACGCCCCCGGGTTTACGCCCCCCTCGCCGGAGGAGCTGGGGCGTTATTTCCCGCAACTGGAGATCATCGAGCTGCTCGGGCGCGGCGGAATGGGAGCCGTCTACAAGGCCCGCCAGAAGGAGCTCGACCGGATCGTCGCGGTAAAAATTCTCCCGCCCGACATCGGCCACGATCCGGCGTTCTCGGAACGCTTCACGCACGAAGCCAAGGCGCTCGCCAAGCTCAACCACCCGCACATCGTCACCCTCTACGACTTTGGGCAGGCGGACGGGCTGTTCTACTTTTTCATGGAGTACGTGGATGGGATGAACTTGCGGCAGTTGCTCAACGGCGAACGCATTTCATCCGACGAGGCGCTGGCCATCGTCCCGCAGATTTGCGAGGCGCTCCAGTACGCGCACGATCGGGGAATCGTCCACCGCGACATCAAGCCGGAGAACATCCTCCTTGGCAAAGACGGGCAGGTGAAGATCGCGGACTTCGGGGTGGCGAAGATCGTCGCCGGAAACCCGGGCGAAGCACTGCCCGGCGCGGCAAGCAATCTCACGCCGGAAAGGACGGAAACGGGCCGGGTGCTCGGGACGCCGGAATACATGGCCCCCGAGCAGGCCGCGCATCCTCTGGAAGTGGACCACCGCGCAGACATCTACTCCCTCGGCGTGGTGTTCTACCAGATGCTGACCGGAGAACTGCCAGGCAAACGCATCGAGCGGCCTTCGAAGAAGATCCAGATCGACGTCCGCCTGGATGAAGTGGTGCTGCGCGCGCTGGAGGAGAACCCCGACCGCCGTTACCAGCAAGCCAGTCTCTTCAAGACGGGCGTGGAGACAATTGCGGGCACGATGCACCCTCCCGGCGCAAAGGCGTCCGCAAAGGCGTCCGGAAAAGGACGAAGAGCGGCGCTGCTCGGGTTGCTCGTTGTGAGCGCAATGGCGCTGTTGCTGCTCTTTCCGACTTGCAGCGAAAGGGAGCCTCAAGAGGCGCAGCCGGAGGGAACGCATTCCGGGGATTCCGGGAGCCTGCTATTTGGCTCCGTCATCGAGCGAACAATCGGGGACATCGCAACCCACGAAATTCCTGAACTCATCAACTTCCGCACCGGCGAATTGTTTTATCAAAGCCAGATCCTTGGCGGAAGCCGGGAGATGAGCCAGGCCCAGATTACCGAACAACTTCGCGAGCACGGAATCGACGCAGCCGGAACCCTCGACCCAACGGTTAGCGGCCTCGCCGGATGGGAGATCGTCGCCGTGCCGGTGCCTGCTTCCACCTGGGAAGACCTGCGCCCGAATGCGGTGCGCGATGCGCTGGTCGATTCCAAACCCGGCAGCCCCGTTGTCCTTCAAGGCACCGGGGCGCTGCCCGCCACGTATCTCCTTAAAACCCGCAACGGCGATGAAGGGATCTTGCAAATTCTGGGGTTCGCCGAGAACCCGCGCGGCATCAAAATCCGCTACAAGCTGGTACGCGGCGGTGCTCTCCCCGCCCCTTCCGATGGCGATCAGCCTACTCCGGCTTCCGCGCATCCAGAGCGGATCGTCATCAAGGCATGGCCTAACGGTTCCTTCTCCGTGAACGCGGAAGAGTGCGATCTCGACGGGCTCAATGCGAGGCTCAATCAACTCGCTTTCGAGCAATCACGAAACCGCAAGCCGGTTTCGATCACGATCGATACGAGCAAAGGCGTCGATCAATCCCAAGCCCGGATCATTGCCGATGCCGTGAAAGCCTTCGGCATCAACTCCCCGGAGGTGCTTGCCGGAAACCCGCTCCCGGTTCCGGCGAGCCGCATCAAGAATCCCCGCTTTCAACTCCGTTCGGTAGCCGCCCCGGAAGCCAAGGATGCCGAAACCCTCCCCGACGCGAACGAAACCGACAAAATCCGACTGGAGCGGGAGGTGCTGCTCGACGAAGGCGATGTCCGATCCGCCTCGGCGCTGGCGACGAAGGACGACCATTGGGAAATCCGGGTCAAGTTCACGCAAGGCGGAATGCGGAAGTTCGCCGCGATCACCGACTCGCATCACCGCCGCAGGATCGCCATCCTCTTTGACGGGCGGGTGCTGATGGCCCCGGTCATCCACGACACGATCTTCGGAGGAGAAGTCACGATTCTTGGCCAAGCCCTCCCGGAAAACGTGGAAAAGGCGCTGCTCGAAACCTTGAATCCCCACGAAAGTGCTTCTCCCCCGCCCCCGGCTTCGACCGGGAAGGAAGCGCAAAGCGCGCCGCAGTTGCTCTCCCTGGACTGGGAGAATGGCCGGCATGAGCTTGAGCCCAACGCCCGCATCTCCTGGCAGGACCTCGTTTCGAGATTTGCCAAAAAGAAGATCCAGCAGCCCGCGGAGCCTCCCGTTGAAAAAGGGGTCATCTCTCTCGACCGGGGAGGAGACACGATGTCCGCCATCGCAAGCCGGTTCCGGGCGAAGTATGAAGTGCGGCTTTGCATGGAAGATTTGGACTTCGATGTTAAGAAGGATGGAATCACACTCGGCAAGATGGTTCGCCAACTGGCCGAGAAGGAGCGGAAGGGCACCCTGAGGGAGCCGGAAAAAGAGCGCCTCAAATGGGGACGGAAGCTGAAGAGCGAAAATCAACCCGATAACGCACTCATTGATTTGGGCGAACGATACTTCGGCCAGATTACGGCGACTTCCGTTCCGATGTTCCTTGAACAACTGACAAAGGGGACGCCTTACGATTTCAAGCAGTTTGGAAAAACGTGGGTAATTATCCCGCGCGGTTACTCCAGGCTCGCGTTTCCCGTTACGCTCAAAACCGCAGGACTCACCGTGAATGCCGCCTGCCAGGCGATCCTGAAGCAACAGCCCGGCCCCAACTCGATTTCTTCGGGAGGAGGGGCAATCTCCATCAACTACGCCGAGGGAACCGATCCATTCCCTTGGGAGCATGTTCGATTGCCCCCCTTGGAGCTAAGCCATCTTTCCGCCCTGGAAGCTCTTTGCAAAATCACCGAAGTGGCCCAACTCGACTCGGTTTGGTTCCTCGGAGGCTACAAGGAGAGTCGGCGCTTCTGGTTGCACCAGGGCCCGGGGTGGAAACATGAGGTCGTTGACCAAGCCCAAACGTGGCTGGCGACGGTGGATCGCAACGAATACGCCAAAAGCTGGCAGGATGCCGCCGGATTTTTCAAAGCGGCAATCCCGGAAACGCAATGGGTGAAGCAACTTCGCGCGTTCCGTGAACCGTTGGGCAAGGCGCAGCTCCGCAAGTTGAGGATGGCGGAGTCGGCCCGATCCCTCCCGGGAGTGCCGGATGGCCGGTATCTGGTGATGCAGTTCGAGTCCTCTTTTGCGGGGAAGGAGAGCGCGTGGGAAACCTTGACCTTCGTGCAGGAGAAGGACGGGCAATGGAGAGCGGTTGGTTATCGCATCAAATAAAAAACATGCGGCGCCTTTCCGAACACGAACAGAGCGGCCCTTCTTGCGGCAATCCGGGGGCCATGTTCGCGACCACGCGCTGGACAGTGGTGCTCAACGCGGCGCGTTCCGACACCCCGCGCGCCCAAGCGGCCTTGGCGGACCTCTGCCAGACGTACTGGTTTCCGCTTTACGCTTACGTCCGGCGGCGCGGCCACGGCCCGCATGATGCCGAAGACCTGACACAAGGATTCTTCGCGCGGTTTTTGCGGCTCAATTCCTTGTCGGCGGTTCGCCGTGAAAATGGCAAGTTCCGTACGTTCCTGCTCGCCGCGATGAAGCATTACCTCGCGGACGAGTGGGACCGCGCTTCAGCGCAAAAGCGCGGCATCGGGCAAACCGTCCCGCTGGATGCGGAGTTTGCGGAGCGGCGATACCGCGCCGAAGCCACGGACCCGCTCCACCCGGAGCGCCTCTTCGAGCGGCAATGGGCGTTGACGTTGCTCGAAAACGTCGTGCAACGGCTTGGGCGGGAGTACGAGGCCGCCGGGCAGGGCGGGTTGTTTTCGGAACTGCGCTTCGCCATCACCGGGGACAGGAACGCCGTTCCGTATGCCACGCTGGCGGCCCGGCTCGGGATGACCGGGGAGGCTGTGCGCGTGGCCGTTCATCGGCTCCGGCAGCGTTACCGGCGAATGCTGCGCGAGGAAGTAGCCCATACCGTGGAAGACCCCTCCGAGACCACAAGCGAACTGGAAGCGCTGCGGCGTATTCTCTCGAATTGAGGATCCGGGGGGGATTTCCGGGAGCTGTCGCGCTCTGGGCTACGCAATACGCCGATGTTTCCTGGCGTAGGCCGAAATGAGATTTCTGATCATTCGCTGGTAGCTGGTGCCTTGGCGTTTTGCCTCACCCTTAAAAAACTCAAGGGCATCGTCATCAACAGCCAGGTTAATCTTTGTGCTCGCAACCTTCGCGGCCAATTCTTCGGGGCTGGGGAGTCCAATGGCCGCCTCTTCCTCGCGGGTCAGAGGCTTCGCTTTGGCGATCACCTTAAAGTCAAAATCGAGGTCTTTATCCCCGCGCCTCCTCCGAGAGTTTGTCTTATTGGCTTTCATAAATTTTTCGTTGTTTTCTCCATTCAGCGGCTCCGATGATTCGGATCACCTCATCACGGATCGTGAACCGAACCATGAGCACTCGCCCATCCACCGCTCCAATGCAAATGAAGCGATCTTCGGTTTCGGAGTGTTTTTCGTCACGGACAACAACGCGCTTCAGATCGAAGAAGGCGAGTTTCGCGGATTCGAAGTCAACTCCGTGCTTCGCGATGTTCGCCCTCTCTTTGTTGTTATCCCACTCGAATTTCACCTTTGGAACAATGCCACACAACCACGAGCAGTCAATACTTTTATATATATTGTTTTATATACTTTTAGAAAGATTCTACCTCTCTCACAAAGCCACAAGGAACACGGAGAAAAGCAAATTTCCCCTCTCCTCCTCCGTGTTCGCCGTGCCCTCCGTGAGAGCCCTTCCGGGGACTAAATCTCGATCGTCTCCCCAATCTCCATCACCTTCACCTCCGCCGTGCCCGGCTCGACGGCCCGTGCGAATTCCTGCGGATCGACCTTGATGAGATCGAACGTGTTGTAGTGCATCGGGATCGCGCGCTTTGCCTTGAGGAACCCGACGGCGCGGGCGGCGTCGCGCGGCCCCATCGTGAAATTATCGCCGATGGGGAGCAGCGCCACGTCGATCGGGTCGAGTTCGCCGATCAACTTCATGTCCAGGAAAAGGGCGGTGTCGCCCGCGTGGTAGAGCGTTTTGCCCTCGGCGGTAATCAGCATCCCGGCGGGGTTGCCAAGGTAGGCGAAACCATCGCCGGAATGCAGGCTGGAGCTGTGATGGGCCAGCGTCAGCTTCACCCGGCCAAACGGAAAGCGCCACGCGCCGCCGTGCTGCATCGGGTGGAACTTCGCCCCGCGCGCGCCGCAGACGTTCGCGGTTTCGTAGTTGGAGATGACGGTCGCCCCGGTGCGCCGGGCGATCTCCACGGCATCGCCCAGGTGATCCTCGTGCCCGTGGGAAACGAGGATGTAGTCGCACTCGATCTCTTCCGGCCTGGTCCGCGCCAGCGGATTGCCGGAGAGGAACGGATCGAGGATCAGGCGGTGCGTGGCCGTCTCAAGAAAGAAACACGAATGGCTGAGATAGGTGAGTTTCATGGTTCAGGGCGATTCCGGCGCGGGAGCAAGAAGCAGCCGCAGTTTGTTCTGAAATTCATCCAGCTTGAACGGTTTCTGAATAAAATCGGCCGCCCCGGTGAGGTTGCGCAGTTCGCCGTCGCTCATGTAGCCGCTCATGAAGAGCACCGGCACATCGGGGTTGATCGCGCGGATTTTCTCGAACGCCTCCAGCCCGCCCATCACCGGCATCGTCACATCGAGCAATACCGCCGTGATCGAATCGGCAAAGGCGGCATACCGCTCCACGGCGTCGCGCCCATCCATCGCCTCCATGACGCGGAAGTGGAACGATTCGAGCATCCGCGTCATCAGCGTGCGCACGCTCTCCTCGTCGTCCACGACCAGCACCAGCCCCTCCCCGCTCCAGCCCGGCGTGGCCACCGGCTCCTCCTCCCTCGGCTGCGAACCTTCGCCCACCTCGGATTTCGGGAAGAGAAGCGTGAAGGTGGTCCCCTCCCCGCGCGAGGTGGTCAGCTCCAGCGTCCCGTCGTGGCTGCGGACGATGCCGAGCACGGCGGCCAGCCCCAGCCCCCGGCCCGTGAACTTCGTGGTGAAAAACGGATCGAAAATGCGAGCCCGCGTCTCCTCGTCCATGCCGCAGCCGGTGTCCGCGATAGAGACGAAAACGTAGTCGCGCTCCTGGGGGCGGCCCGTCACGGTCGTCCCCTCGAAGAGATGTTTCGCCCCGTGGACCACGCCGGTGGAAACCCAGATCGAGCCTTCCTTGTCGGTGATCGCCTCGGAAGCGTTGATAATGAGGTTCACAAGCACCTGGCGGATCTGGCTCGCATCCCCCTGGATGAGCGGCAGGGAGTGGGCCAGGTCGAAGGAGAGCTGCACCTTCTTCGCCACGGAGATCCGGAGCAACTGGCTCATGTCGCGGATCATCTTGTTGAGGTCGAGCAGCCGCGTCTCCACCTTTCCCTGCCCCGAGTAGGCGAGCATCTGTTTGCAGAGATCCGCCGCCTGGAGCGCCGTGCGTTCCACTTCCGTGAGGTACTGGTGCACGGGCGAGGAGCGCATCATCTGGAGCTTGGCCAGTTGCGCGTTGCCGAGAATGGCGGTGAGCAGGTTGTTGAAATCGTGCGCGATCCCGCCCGCGAGCACGCCGAGGCTTTCGAGTTTCTGCATGTCGAGGAGCTTGCGCTCCAGGTCGTGCCGTTCCCGCTCGGCCTGCGCGCGCTCGGTAAGATCGACGCCGAACATCAGCGCGATCGCCTCGTTCTGCCAGAACACATGCCGACATTGCCACCCGATCTGGCGCTCCTCCCCGGAACGGGTAATCAGCAGCGACTCCACGGGCTTGTTGAGTTCCTTGCGGATCATCGCCGTCAAGGCGTCGCGGGCGGGCGCGAACTCCTCCCCCGGGAAAAGCATATCGAGCCAGCTCCCGGCAAGAAGTTCCTGGCTGCCGTAGCCGGTGATCTTCTCGGCGGTTTTATTGAAAAGGCTCATTTGCCCTTCGGCATCCACGCCGATAATCATGACCGTGGCCGATTCAATCAGCGTTTCCGCAAATTCCTGGGCCTGCTCCGAGTCGTGCTGGGCGATCTCCGCCTTGGCCTGGACCAGCTCGGCCTGCGCGCGCACCAGTTCCGCCTCAGCCTCCGCCACCAGAGCGCGCTTCTGCGCCTGCGTCGCCTTCCGGCAGTAGAGCCAGGCGAGCGTGAACGCCGCAACAATGGCCGCAAGCGCCTCAAAACCCGCAACCACGGAAGAGGAAAACGGGCTGAGGCTCCACTCGGCAGCCGCAGCCGCAGCCGGGGTTGGAGTCGGAGCCGCCGCCGGCGCTGCAAACACGCGCGGGGCGCAAAGCAGGGACAACAAAAAGAGAGCCGGGCGTGGGGAAAAACAACCCACGCCGCCCATCCGAAAACCGATCCGTGGCCGAATTAAAAAGACGGCGCGCGCCTTTTTCATCATTTGGATGAAAAACATCGCCACGACGCTACACCAACCGCAGATTGGGATCAATGTCCCGGGTCAAGGGAGAACGCTCTTTTTTCCGCAACTGATGCAGGGCGACGTAGGCGATCATGGCGGCATTGTCGGTACAGAGCGCGGGATCGGCAAAAATCGCCTCCAGACCCGCCGCCCGGCAGGCCGCCGTCATCTTGACCCGCAACCGGCTGTTCCCGCTGACGCCGCCGCTCACCGCCACGAGCGAGCGCCCCGTTGCCCGCGCCGCCGCGACGGTTTTGGCCACCAGCACGTCCACCACCGCCTCCTGGAACGAGGCGCAGACATCCTCCGTGCGTACCTCCGGCATCGCAGCGAGCTTGGGGAGAAGCGTGCGCACGGCGGTCTTCAACCCGCTGAAGCTGAAGTGGAAATCGCCCGAATCGATCATCGAGCGCGGAAAGGCAATCCGCCCGGGGTCGCCTTCCCGCGCCAGCCGGTCGATCACCGGCCCGCCCGGGTACGGCAGCCCCAGCAGTTTGCCCACCTTGTCGAACGCCTCGCCCGCCGCGTCGTCGCGCGTCTGCCCGAGCAGCCGGTAAACGCCAAAGCCCTCCATCTCCACAAGCAGCGTGTGCCCGCCGCTGACGACCAGCCCGACCGCCGGGGCGATCTCCCCGCGCCCGAAAAAAGGAGAAAGCAGATGCCCTTCGATATGGTTGACCGCGAGAAACGGCTTCCCCGCCCCGAGCGCAATCCCCTTGGCGGCGGCCATCCCGATCATCAGCGAAGTGGCCAGGCCCGGCCCGGCGGTGGCCGCGACGGCATCGAGTTCGCCCAGCGCAATCCCCCCGCGCTCCAGGGTGCGTTCGATCACGGGCCGGAGCTGCGTGAGATGGCTGCGGGAGGCGACTTCCGGAACGACGCCGCCGTACACACTATGGACAGCGGCCTGCGAGGCGATCTCGCTCGCGAGCAGCCCGCGCTCTTCGCAGCAGAGCGCGGCGGCGGTTTCGTCGCACGAGGTTTCCAGGGCCAGGACGATCATCCCGCGTTCATCGCCGCTTGGCGGGCGCCGTCGGAGCGGTCTTCGCCACGGGCGCCTGGAGCGCGCCGTAGAGAACCGCTCCCTTGAGGGCGTCCACGGCCCGTTCCAGTTGCGTGTCGCGGAAATTTCCCGCCGTCCGGTTCCCTCCGCCGGAAAGGAATTTCTGCATGAGGAGGTGTTCCTGCTCCGCGGAAAGGGTGGCGCGGATATGCGGGGCGACCCCCTTTTCATGGATGATCTGCCTGCTGGGGGTGTAGTAGCGGGCCGTGGTGAGCCGGAAGCCGGAGCCGTCGGGGAGTTCCAGCACGCTCTGGACGCTCCCTTTCCCGAAGCTGGTTTCGCCCACGAGAACGGCGCGGTGCAAATCCTTGAGCGCCCCGGCCACGATCTCCGAACCGCTGGCGCTCCCGCCGTTGATGAGGATCGCCAGCGGATAGCGCGGGCGCACCTTGGCCGAGGCGGAGGTCCGGTAGAGCACCCGCTGGGAGGGGATGCGCCCTTCGGTGTAGACCACCATCGTCCCCGGCGCGACGAACTGCCCGCAGACATCCACGGCGCTGTCGAGAAGGCCGCCCGGGTTGAAGCGGAGATCGAGCACGAGCGCCTGCATCCCCTGCTTTTCCAGCAGGTCGAGCTGCGTCGCCAGCTCTGTCGCGGTCGGCTCGGAAAACTGGGTAATGCGGACATAGCCGATCTTCGCGTCGCCACTGAGCTTCGGGTCGATCATGTGCGCGTCCTTGACGCTGCGCACCTTGATGATCGCGCGCACGATCTCGAAGTCCTTGATCACCTTGGTGGAGGGGCGCAGGATCGTCAGCGTGATCTTCTCCCCCGGCCCTCCCCGGAGCTGATCGATCGCGCCGCTCGGGTCCATCTTTTCGGTGGAAAGCCCGTTAATGCGCAAAATCTGGTCGCCGGGAAGCAGCCCGGCGCGGGAGCTGGGGGTGTCCTCCATCGGCGAGACGATGGTGAGCGTGCCGTCCCGGACGGTGACGGTGATCCCCAGCCCGGTGAACTCGCTCTTCGTCTCGTCCTCCATCCCCTGGAGCTCCTGCGGCTCCATGAAACGGGTGTGCGGGTCGAGCGAATTGAACATCCCCTTGAGCGCGGCGTAAGTGAGCGCGCGGTAGGAGACTTTCTTCTCATCGACGTAATCCTGCCGGATCAACTGCATCGCCTTCGTGAAAACGGCGATGTTGAGATAGCCGTTATCCTCCCCCCCGGCGGCGGGAGGCGAAGCGTCGGCAGCCCGCAATCCCCCCACTGCCGCCAGAAGCCAGGCTGTGGTGAGGAGAAGCCGCTTTTTCATCCCGGGGTTTGTAACGGTGGCAACGGCTGGCAGCGGTCTGGCGGACGCGGCAAATCAGGCCGCGTCCTTGTCCTGTTTCTTTCGCAAGAGCGGCGTTTTTTTCCCCTCGACCACGGCGCGGTTGATCGTGACATCGGCCACATCCTCGCGGCTGGGGATCTCGTACATGACGTCGAGCATGATCCGCTCCAGCATCGAGCGGAGCGCCCGCGCCCCCGTCCCCTTGGAGACAGCCTCGGCGGCCAGCGCGCGCAGCGCCTCGCGGGTGACGGTGAGGTTCACCCCCTCCATCGCCAGCAGCTTGACGTACTGCTTGATCATGGCGTTCTTCGTATCCGTCAGGATGGCGACCAGCTCTTCTTCGGAGAGCGAATCGAGCGCCGTGACGATCGGCAGCCGCCCGATGAACTCGGGGATCATGCCGAAGGAGAGGAGGTCTTCCGGCTCCGCGAGCGCAATCGCCTGGCGGGCAAAGGCCGCCTCGTCCTCGCTCCCGCCCTGCGCGCCGAAACCGAGGACGCGCTTGCTCAGGCGGCGCTGCACGATCTTGTCGAGGCCGACGAACGCGCCGCCGCAGATGAAGAGGATCTTGTCGGTGTTGATCTGGATATACTCCTGGTGCGGATGCTTGCGCCCGCCCTGCGGGGGGACGTTGCAGGTGGTCCCCTCCAGAATCTTCAAAAGCGCCTGCTGCACCCCCTCGCCCGAGACATCGCGGGTGATGGAGACGTTATCGGTCTTGCGGCCGATCTTGTCGATTTCGTCGATGTAGACGATGCCGATCTCCGCGCGCTTGACGTCATAATCAGCGTTTTGCAGGAGCCGCAGGATGATGTTCTCGACATCCTCGCCGACATACCCGGCCTCCGTGAGCGTGGTGGCGTCGGCGATGCAGAAGGGAACCTCGAGAATCCGCGCGAGCGTTTTCGCCAGCAGCGTCTTGCCCGAGCCGGTTGGGCCGATGAGCAGGATGTTGCTCTTCTCGATCTCCACGTCGGCGAGCGGATCGACCTCCAGCGTTTTCTGCGCCTGCGCCCCCGTCCCCACTCCTGCCCCCACCCCCACTCCTGGCCCCACCTTGTCATCAGCCAGGACGACCCCCTGGAGCACGCGCTTATAGTGGTTGTGCACGGCGACGGCGAGCACCTTCTTGGCGCGCTCCTGGCCGATCACATGCTGGTCGAGCGCACGGCGGATTTCCACCGGCTTGGGGATGCGCAGGCTCGGCGCGGCACGGCGGGCGTCCTCGTTGAGTTCCTTTTCCAGAATGCCTTTGCAGACGTTGATGCAGGAATCGCAGATGTAAACGCCCGGACCGGCGATCAGCTTTTTCACCTCCGCGTGGCTTTTGCCGCAGAAGGAGCACATGGTCAGATTGGATGCTCGCGCCATGATGGGAAGGGGATGATGGGGATGAGGAAAAAGGGACGTGCCACACAGGCACGGGGAGCGCCCGGGGGCGGGAGGGTTACGACTCCCGCGGCTCGGGGGCTTTCGGCTCGACGGTAACGGTGTCGGTCTTGGGTTCGATTTTCACGTCCTTGCGGGATTCCACCACATGGTCCACCAGCCCATATTCCTTCGCCTCGGTGGCCGTCATGTAGTAGTCGCGGTCGGAGTCGGCCTTGACGATTTCCTCCGGCTTCCCGGTGTGGGCGGCGAGGATGCGGTTGAGCCGCTTCTTGAGCTTGAACATGAACTCAACCTGCCGCTCGACGTCGCTCGCCTGCCCCTGCGCACCGCCGGAGACCTGGTGAATCATGATGTCGGAGTTCGGCAGCGCGTGCCGCTTCCCCCTGCTCCCGGCCGCAAGGAGCACCGCCCCCATGCTGGCCGCCATGCCGAGGCAGTAGGTGGTCACGTCGCAGGTGACAAACTGCATCGTGTCGTAGATCGCCAGCCCCGCCGTGACGGAGCCGCCCGGCGAGTTGATGTAGAGGTGGATGTCCTTCTTGCCGTCCTCCATCTGGAGGAAGAGCATCTGGGCGATCACGATATTGGCCACGTGGTCGTTGATTTCCGTGCCCAGAAAGATGATCCGGTCCTTGAGCAGCCGGGAGTAGATGTCGTAGGCGCGCTCGCCACGGCCCGTCTGCTCGATCACCGTCGGGATGAGGAGGTTGCGCGGGACGCCGTGGAAGGCGAGGAGGGACGACGCTTCCGCCGTCTCCAGAGTGGAGTGTGAGCCTGGTTTCGGGATCATGGCAAAAAGGGTTCGGCCCCCGGTCTTCAGTTGGCTTCGGTCGCGGCTTCGGGCGTAGCCTCGGTTGCTTCGGTTGCTTTTGGCGCTTCCGGCGCTTCCGGCGCTTCGGCTTCCGGCGCGGCTTCCACCGGCTGGGCGGCTTCGGTCACGCTAGCATTGGAGGCAAGGAAATCAAGAACCTTGGCCGTGAGAACCTCCTCGTGGACGCGCCCGAGCGCATCCGCCTTTTCGAGATCCTTGCGAAGCCGGTCCAGCGGGATTTCGTAGCGGACCGCCATCTGGTGGAGACGGCCTTCAAGCTCGTCGCGGGTGACGACGATCTTCTCCTCCTCGGCGATGCGGACGAGGATGAAAGACGCCTTGAGCCGGTCGCGCGCGGCTTGGGCGGCGGCGGCGCGCATCTCCTCCTGCCGCTCCGTGATCTCCTCGTCAGGAACGCCACGGTTGCTGTTCTCCCGGATGAGATCGCCCAGCAGCCGCTGCGTCTCGTTGCGGACGTGGCCCTCCGGGAGTTCGCACTCCACCTTGGCGATGAGCTGCGTGACGATCTGGTTGCGCTTCTGCTGCTCCGCCTCGAATTCCTTCTGGCGGGCGATCTCCCCGCGAATGATCTCGCGCACGTCCGCGAGTGTCTTCCCCTCCACGAGCTTGTCCGCGAAGGCATCGTCGATCTCCGGCAGGGTTCTCTCCTTGATCGCGCCGAGCGTCACGCTGTAGTGCAGCGTCTTCCCGGCGATCGGGGTGAGGGCAAAGTCGGCGGGCAGCGCAAGATCAAACTCGCGCGTCTCGCCGATCTCCGCGCCCACGATCTTCTCGCTGAAGCCGGGCAGCAGCGCGTCCGGGGAGAGCCTGATCCAGAAATCGGTGTTCCCGGAGAGACGCTTGGAGACGCCGGGGGCGGCCTCGTCCACCGGCTGGCCATCGAGGGTGCCGGTGTAAGTAATGACGGCGAACTCGTCCGCCGCCACGGGCCGCCCGCTCACGTCGGTAAAATCCGCGAACTGCTCGCGCAGCCGCCCCAGCGCGTCTTCGATCTCCGCGTCCGTCACAGCCGTGGAGGGCACCTCCACGGCGAGGCCCTTGTATTCGGGCATCTCGAAGACCGGGGCGGCGATGAGCGTGGCCGTGAAGCGAAGGCTCCGGTCGTCGGCGAATTCGACCTCCTCCACGTTGGAGATCGCGAGATAGCGGATGTTGTGCTCGCGAACGGCGTCGCGGACGGAGTTGGAAAGCAGGCGGCCCTGGACCTCCTCCTTGATCTCCTTCCTGAACTTCGCCTCGACGATGGTGCGGGGAGCCTTGCCGGGGCGGTAGCCGGGGAGCCTTGCTTGCCGCGCGTATTCACCGGCCACGTTGTTCCAGGTCTTTGCGCCCTCTTCGGCGGGCACTTCGATGCGCATCGAGATGAGGCAGTTGGGCAGATTCTCTAATTGGACGTTCATGAGTGGATTCGAGTGGATCGAGTGGATTCGGTGGACGATTAAAAATGAATGGCGTGCCGGAAACGGGTCGGCGATTACAGATTGTCGGCGCAAATTCTGCAACCCGCAATTTGGACTTTCCGGGAAATCCCGCGCGGTTCACGGGAGCCACTGGCGGATTTTCGCCGTTTCGGGCACCTCCCCGGCGACCGCGACGGCGAGGCGGCCCGGCTCCAGGCAGAGGGCGGCAAGCGCCTGCACCTCCTCCGGCGTCACGGCGAGCAGACGGCGCTCGGCCTCCTCCGGGTCGATCACCTTGCCGTAGCCGAGGAGCGATTCGCCCATCCAGATGATCTGGTTGGTCGTGCTCTCCAGCCCCATCAAGGTCTGGCCGATGGTGTAGTCCTGCGCCTTGCGCAGCTCGCGGCGGCCCGGCGGGCGCTCGCGCAGCCCCTCCAGCTCCCGGAGGATCATCTTCAGCGCCTTTTCGAGATTTGCGGGATCGAGCGCGGCGAAGACCGTCAGCGCGCCGGTGTCCTCCAGGGAGACCACCCCGCTCTGCACGGAATAGCAGAGGCCACGGCGTTCCCGAAGCTTCTGGAAAAGGCGCGAACTCATGTTCTCGCCCAGGATCACGCTCAGGAGCTTGAGCGCGTAGCGGCGCTCGTCGTGCAGCCCGAAGGCGTGGAACCCGAGCGCGAGGTGGGTCTGCTCGATCTCCTGCCGCACGGCGGCGATCCCCGGCTCGCGCCCGGCCAGCGGGCGGGGGCGGAGATAACGCGGGGCGCGCCCGGGCGGGAGCGTCTCCAGCAGCGGGGCGATCCGCGCCAGCACGCCGTCGTGGGTCGCCCGCCCGGCCACGGTGACGAGCGTGGTCGCCCCGGTGTAGTTCTTGCGCGTAAAGTCCAGGAACGCGCCCCGCTCCAGCGTGCCGATGCTCTCGGCGGTGCCGGTGAGCGGCCTCCCGAGCGGGTGGTCCGGCCAGAGCGCGGCGGAGAGAAGCTCCTCGACGTGCTGCGAGGGGTTGTCGTGTACCATGTGGATCTCCTCGCGGATCACCTCCCGCTCCCGCTCGATCTCCGCCGGGGCGAAGCGCGAGTGCAGGTACATGTCCCCCAGCACGTCGCAGAGCCTCGGCAGGTGGCTCGCCTCCGCCTTGGCGTAGTAACAGGTGTGGTCCTCCGTGGTAAAGGCGTTGAGGTAGCCCCCCACCCCCTCGACCGACGCGGTGATCTCCCGGGCGCTGCGCCGCTGCGTCCCCTTGAAAAGAAGGTGCTCTGTAAAGTGCGAAATGCCGCAGAGCGCCTTCGGCTCGTGCCGCCCGCCGATTGCCGCCCAGATCCCGACGCTGACGCTGCGCATGTGCGGCATCTCGATGGAGGCAACGCGTACGCCGTTGCGCAGCGTGGTGAGGCGATAGGCGCTCCCGGGGGTCTCGTTGTTCTCAGCGTTTTTGGTTTGGAAGACGCTCATGCGCGCAAAAACAGCTCAAGCCTCATCGCGGCGGGCAAGCAGGAGCCGGGCAAGTTCGAGATCGCGCGGCAGGGTGATTTTGAAATTCGGTTCCTCATTATCGTAGAGTACCACACGACAGCCAAGGCGCTGGAGGGCGGAGACTTCATCCGTCACCCCCTCCCCGGCTTGCAGCACTTCCTTGTAGGCGCGCTCCAGCGGCTCCGCGAGAAAGATTTGCGGCGTCTGCATCGCCCAGAGCCGCTCGCGCTCCACGCTCCCGACCACGACGCCCTCCTCCCCGGCGCGCTTGAGGGTGTCGGCCACCGGGGTGGCGCACGCCGCCGCGCCGTGCCGCCGGGCCAGCGCCAGGCACCCCTCGATGGCCGAGGGGGTCACCAACGGGCGGGCGGCGTCGTGGATCGCGACGTAATCCCCCGGCGCGCATCCGGCGGCGCGCAGCCCGTTCCAGACGGAAAGATGACGCTCCGCACCTCCCGCCACGACGCCCGCGAGCTTGCCGACCCCCGCCTCCCGGGCCAGCGCCGCAAACTCCTCCCGGCGCTCCTCGCGCGCGACGAGCACGATCCGCCGCACCGCCGCGCACCGCTCGAAGGCGAGCAGCGCATGGGCAAGCACCGGCCTGCCCGCAAGCGGCGCGGTGAGCTTGTCGAAGCCCATGCGGCGGCTGCTCCCCCCGGCGACCAGAATGGCGATCATCAGGCGAGCTGCTTCTGGACCTCCTGGCTCAGCGCCTTCCCATCCGCGCGGCCTTGCGCCTTCGCGGTCGCCGCTTTCATGACCGCCCCCATCTGCGCCTTGCCGGTGGCCCCGGCCTCCGCGATCGCCTCTTTGACCAGCGCGGCGAGTTCCTCCGGGGAGAGCGCCTTGGGCAGATAGGCCGAGAGAAGCTCCAGTTCCGCGCGTTCCTTGGACGCGAGTTCCGGGCGTCCCCCTTTCTCAAAGCTCTCGATGGAGTCTTGCCGCTGCTTGGCCTGTTTGCGGATGACTGCCGCAGCTTCGGCGTCGTCGAGCGTGGCGGCGGCTCCCCCTTTTTCCAGCGCCGCGTTCTTGAGCGCGGCCTTGAGCATCCGCAACACGGCAAGCCGCTCCGGCTCGCGCGCCTTCATCGCTTCCTTCAAGTCCAGGTCGATCTGTTGCTGCAAGTTCATGGAGCAAGAAGATGCGTCCAATCCCGGGAGCAGGAAAGCTCTCTTTTTTTCCGTCCTTGGCGGGAGAGCCACGGTGCCCGATATTGGCCCTCGTCTCCATGCCCCGCCTTTACACCCTTCATCGCCGGTCTCCCGCCGCCGGGGAAAACCGGATCGACTACGCCAAGGAACTCAACGCACAGCAGCTCGCCGCCGTCCAGGCGCCCCCCGGCCCCGCGCTCGTCATCGCCGGGGCGGGGAGCGGCAAGACGCGGACGCTCACCTACCGCGTCGCCTACCTCCTGGAGAGCGGCGTCGCCCCGGAAAACATCCTCCTGCTCACCTTCACCAACAAGGCCGCGCGGGAGATGCTCGAACGGGTCGAGAACCTCCTGCCCGAGCGGACCACCGGCCTCTGGGGCGGGACGTTCCACTCCATCGGCAACCGCCTGCTGCGCCGCCACGCGAGCGAGGCGGGGTTCGCCCCCGGCTTCTCCATCATGGACCGGGAGGACCAGCAGGCGTTGCTCACCCCGGCCATCGCCGCCGCCGGGATCGACCCGAAGGACAAGCGTTTCCCGAAGAGCGAGGTGGTCGCCGACATCCTCAGCTACGCGATCAACACCGGCCGGGAAATCGGCAAGGTGCTGGAGAGCCGCTACCCGTATTTCTACGAGTTCCACGAAGCAATCGGGAAAATCAAAGATCTCTACGAAGCGCGTAAAAAGGCGTCTAACTCGTTGGATTTCGACGACTTGCTGGAGAAATCACTTCTCCTTCTTGAAAAAGAAGAGGCGATTGCGCGCCGCTACCGGGAGCAGTTCCGCTTCATCCTCGTGGACGAATACCAGGACACGAACCAGCTCCAGGCGGAGTTCATCGACACGCTGGCGCGCGTGCACCGCAACGTGATGGTGGTCGGCGACGATGCCCAGTCGATCTACTCGTGGCGCGGGGCGAATTTCCAGAACATCCTGCAATTCCCGAAACGCTACCCGGGCGCGCAGGTCTACAAGATCGAGACGAACTACCGGAGCGTCCCGGAGGTGCTGGAGGTGGCCAACGCGGCGATTGCCGAGAACGCGAGCCAGTTCGAAAAACAGCTCCAGCCGCACCGCTCCGCCTCCGGGGTCAAACCGGCGTTCGTGCCGCTGGCGACTCCGGGGGAGCAGGCACGTTTCGTCGTGCAGCGGCTGCTCGAACTGCGCGACCAGGGGGTGGAACTCAGCCAGGCCGCCGTCCTCTACCGCGCCCATTACCATTCGATGGAGCTACAGATGGAGCTCACACGCCACGGCGTCCCCTTCTCCATCACCAGCGGGTTGCGCTTCTTCGAGCAGGCGCATGTGAAGGATGTGGCGGCGTTTTTGAAATTCGCCGTGAACCCGCGCGACGAGGTGGCCTTCCACCGGATGGTCCGCCTGCTGCCGGGGATCGGCCTGCGCTCGGCGGCGCGGCTCTGGAGCGACGTGGAAAAATCCCCCGCCCTGGGGAAAGAGGGCGTCCCGATCACGAAGGTTCTCCTCCCGCTGAAGGTGCCCGCCAAGGCGCGCAAGGCGTGGGAGCAGCTTGTCTACACGCTGGAGGAGATCGCCACGCAGCCCGATCTCCCGCCTCCGGGCGCGATGCTCGAAAGCGTGATCGAAGCGGTTTACGACGACTACCTCCGCGTGAAGTTCCCGAACTACGAGGCGCGCCGGGAGGATCTCAACACGCTCGCCCAGTACGCCGGGCAGTACGCGAGCACGCCCGAGTTTCTCGACCAGCTCGCACTGGCGAGCAGCCTGGAAACGGAGTTCGGAAGCGGCGCGACGCCGGAGCAGGAGAAGGTGACACTCTCAAGCGTCCACCAGGCGAAGGGGCTGGAGTGGCCCGTGGTCTTCGTGATCTGGATGGCCGAGGGGATGTTCCCCAGCTCCCGCTCGCTGGAAGACCCGGAGGCGGTCGAGGAAGAGCGCCGCCTCTTCTACGTCGCCGTCACGCGCGCGGAAAACGAACTCTACCTCACCTACCCTCTTCTACGTCCTTCGCATCCATCCACGGGCTACGGGGAGGCGTTCCAGCGTCCCTCCCGCTTCCTGGGCGAGATTCCGAAAGAGAAGCTTGAGGAGTGGCGCGTGGCGGGGAATCCATTCTGAGCGCACGGAGCGCGGCGGACTCCGCGAGCCGTCGGCTCCGGTACCACGCGCCCAGCAGCAGCGCGATCAACACCACGAGGATCAGAACCCGGCCCGGCCAGCGCCGCCAGAGCTTCTGATAGCGCCGGGCGGGAGCGGGATGGAGCGTCATCAAGGCGTTTCCGTGCTCCCCCTACTGGTAACTGCTCTCCACGCGCCTGGCGACGTCGAGATAGCCGTAATCGACTTCATAAATCTGTTTGAAGCAGTCGAGCGCCTTCTCCTTCTGCTCCAGTTTTTCGTAAGCGAGCCCGAGCTTGTAAACGATGTCCTTCTTGGTGGCGTCCATCTCCGTGAGTTCCGAGGCGGCATCAAGGAGGGTCTTCACGGCAATGTCGATCATCCCCTTCCCCATGTAACACTGGCCGAGGAGGTTCATCGCCTTGATGCGGACGTTCGGGTTCTTGCGGGCGTTCTGTAGCTCGGGGATCGCGCCGGTAAAGTCGTTGAGCAGCATCAACAGCTCGCCGAGCTCGAAGCGGAACTGGAGATCGGTCGGGTTGCGCTCGACGCGCTTGCGCGCATCCTCGATCTGGCGGCTGCCACGCGCGCGCCTCATCTCCTCAAGCTCCCCCTGCACGCGGGCCAGCTCCTCGTGCCCCCCCTCCCCGACCGCGGCGATCCACTCCTCGCGCTCCTTGATCCCGGTTTCGATCCGCTTGAGATCGAGGTCCGACACCTTGCGCAGCAGCCAGTTGTCGGTCCCCTTGGAGAGATCGCTGGCGTACTGGTACCAGAGGATGGCGTTATCGAGGTCTCCATGCTGTTCGTAGAGCCCGGCAATGCGGCGGGCGAGATCGATATTCTCCGGCTCGCGCTCCGCCTGCGCGTGCATTTCGGCCAGCTGCTGGACGATCATCTCGTCGCTCTTGACGACGCGGCTCTTCTGCTCCAGCGAGATCGCCTCCTCCTTGTTCTTGATGAGATCGCGGTAGTCCTTGGCGGTTTCCCACCCGCCCGACTTCATCGTGTTGGCGGCGGCGGAGTCCTTCGCCCGCTTGACGGCCACCAGATCCGAAGGGTTGATTTGCAGGATGCGGTTGTAGATCTCCACGGCCTTGTCGGTCTGGCCGTTTTTATAGAAAAGCTCGCCCAGTTCGTGCAGCGGCTTGGTGTCAGTCGGGTTGCCCTCCGCGAGCGTTTCGAGGGCGAAGATGGCGGTTTCGGTATGGCTCAACGCGAGCGCCGCGTCCTTGAGCAGATGGTTGCCCTGCGCGCTGTACGGGTCGCTCTCCAGCATTTTTTCCGCCAGTTCCAGCGTGGCGGCGGGGTCTTTCTTGAGAAGCTGCCCCCCTTTGAGGCCCTGCGCGGAAAATCCGCCGAAGAAGCTCTTCTTTCCCTTCGTGGCCGCGACCTCCGTTTTCCTCAAAACCTTGCGTGCGTCCAAAAATTCGGGGGCTTCCTTCAGCACGTTCTGGAGCAGCGAGATGGCATAGCCGAAGTTGCGCTGTTCAGCGGCGGCAACGGCTTTGAGCCAGAGGTTGCGTGCGTTGGCGGAGAGTTCTTTTTCTGTCGTAATGGCCATAAAGGGGGGGGCAAAATGAAAACTGTCCTCGAAAGAAGGACCGCCCAAAGTAGCACCCTCCCGCCGGAAATTGCAACGGATTCCCCGGGGGACGGACGCGGGCGGAGTTTTCCGCTGCCGCTATCGCTGTTGCCATCATTTTGGCTGTGAGGCAAGGCCCTGCACGAACTGGCGGAACTCCTCCGCCTGCTTGCCGAAGTTCTCCACAAAGCGATCCGGCCCATGCTCGAAAAGCACGACGAAGCCGAGCGTCGAGGCCAGGAAGACCGCGACCCAGAAGAGTTTTCGAAGGAGAGCCATGCTGTTGCGATGTTACCGGCAGCCCCCGGAGCGTCAACCTCGAACACCTTCAAGAACCGCCCTCCTCCGCGCACGGCGCGCAAAAAAAAGCAACAGGAGAACACCCCTCCCCCGTCCAGCCGGGGGGCGAAACCCGACATTACAGGTGTAACCGGGTCGCCACGATGAAACGCCAAACCGCCAGCCCAACCCACCGAGCCAAAGCGCGCCGCGCCCTCCGCCCGGAGACGGCCAAGGCGGCTCGACGGTGGGGGTGACGCGAGCCGGGATGATTTAAAACCGTGACGGCGGGGATTGGGGGAGTCCTCGCCGTCGCGACCTTTTTAAAAGCTACAGCGTGGCGAGGATCGCGTTGAACGTCGCGCTCGGGCGCATGGCCGCAGCGGCCTTTGTGGCGTCGGGGCGGTAGTAGCCGCCGATCTCGACCGGCTTCCCCTGCACGGCGAGCAGTTCCGCCGCGATCTTCGCCTCGTTGGCGGCGAGCTGCTCCGCCACGGGCGTGAAGATCCGCTTGAGCTCCGCATCCGCCTCCTGCGCGGCGAGCGTCCCGGCCCAGTAGAGGGCAAGGTAAAAGTGGCTCCCCCGGTTGTCGATGGTGCCGAGCCGACGCCCCGGCGAACGGTTGTTCTCCAGGAACTTGCCGGTGGCGGCGTCGAGCGTTTCGGCCAGCACCTTCGCCTTCGGCAGCGAGAAGACTTCGGCCACCTGCTCGAAGCTCGGGGCAAGCGCGAAGAACTCGCCCAGGCTGTCCCAGCGCAGGTAGTTCTCCGCGAGGAACTGCGTGACATGCTTGGGTGCGGACCCGCCCGCGCCGGTTTCGAAAAGGCCGCCGCCGTTCATCAGCGGGACGATGGAGAGCATCTTGGCGCTGGTGCCGAGTTCGAGGATCGGGAAGAGGTCCGTGAGGTAATCGCGCAGGACGTTGCCGGTGACGGAGATGGTATCCTCGCCACGGCGAATCCGCTCCAGACTCGCCTTGCACGCCTCGGCGGGGGCGAGGATGCGGAGGTCGAGGCCGGAGATGTCGTGCTCCTTGAGGTAGAGATTCACCTTCGCGATGAGCTGCGCGTCGTGCGCACGCTTTTCGTCGAGCCAGAAGATCGCGGGCGCGCCGGTGGCGCGGGCGCGCTGGACGGCGAGCTTCACCCAGTCGCGCACGGGGGCATCCTTCGCCTGGCAGGCGCGCCAGACGTCGCCCGCCTCGACGGCGTGCTCCAGAAGGACATTCCCCGCTTCATCCACCACGCGAACCGCCCCGTCGCCGGGAATCTCGAACGTCTTGTTGTGCGAGCCGTACTCCTCGGCGGCCTGCGCCATCAGCCCGACGTTGGGGACGCTCCCCATCGTGCGCGGATCGAAAGCGCCATGCTCCTTGCAATCCTCGATCACCGCTTGGTAAACACCCGCGTAACTGCTGTCGGGGATGACCGCGAGGGTATCCTGCAACGCCCCCTCGGCGTTCCACATCTGCCCGGAAGAGCGGATCATGGCGGGCATGGAGGCGTCCACGATGATGTCGCTCGGGACGTGGAGATTCGTGATCCCCTTCCCCGAATCAACCATCGCAAGCCCCGGCCCCGCCGCGTAAGCAGCCTGGAGATCGGCCTCGATGGCCGCTTTCTCCCCGGCGGGGAGCGTCGCGATCCGGGCCTGGAGATCGCCCAGGCCGTTGTTGAAGTTGACGCCCAGCTTTTCAAACGTCGCGGCGTGTTTGGCGATGAGTTCCTTGAAGAAGACCTTCACCGCGTGGCCAAAGAGGATCGGGTCGGAGACCTTCATCATCGTCGCCTTGAGGTGGAGCGAGAAGAGAACACCATCCTTGCGGGCCAGGCCGATCTGCTCTTGCAGGAAGGCAACCAGCGCCCGGCGGCTCATGAACGTCCCGTCGAGAATCTCGCCCGCCTTGAGCGGGAAGCTCTCCTTGAGCGTCTTGCTGCTGCCGTCCTTGCCGATCCATTCGATGCGAACCGTGGTGGCCCCTGGCACCGTGACCGATTTCTCGTTGGAAAAGAAATCGCCGCCGCGCATCGTGCCGACGCGCGTTTGTGATTTGGAAGACCACGTGCCCATCGAATGCGGATGCTTGCGGGCGTATTCCTTGACCGCCTTCGGCGCGCGGCGGTCGGAGTTCCCTTCGCGCAGCACGGGGTTGACGGCGCTCCCCTTCACCTTGTCGTAGCGCTCCTTGATCGCCTGTTCCTTCTCGTCGCGCGGCGCTTCGGGATACTCCGGGAGGTTGTACCCCTGGGCGCGCAGCTCGGCGATCGCCGCCTTGAGCTGTGGGAGCGAGGCGCTGATGTTCGGGAGCTTGATGATGTTCGCCTCCGGCTTGAGCGTGAGCGCGCCGAGTTCCGCCAAGGCGTCGCCGATCCGCTGCTCCGGCTTCAGGAATTCCGGGAAATTCGCGATCAACCGCCCGGCGAGCGAGATGTCGCGCGTCTCCACACGAATCCCGGAGTGCTTCGTAAACGCCTGGATAATCGGAAGCAGGGAGTAAGTGGCCAGCGCGGGCGCTTCGTCGGTCTGGGTGTAAAGGATGGTAGGCGTTACGGACATAAGGAAACTTGATGTTGGGCTGAAATTGCAGCCTACCGTAAAAAGTTTTGCGGCATCGGTCAAAAGATGTTTACGCCTCTGTTTACTCCGGGGAAACGCGTACAGGGAACGCGCGCAAAGGGCTTGGGCGGCAGCCGGTTTCCGGGCATACTCGGTCGCACGCCATGAATGTCGAAATCCTCAACACCGGCACCGAGCTGCTCCTCGGGAGTGTCGTCAATACGCACCTCCCCTTCTTCGCGCACGCGCTCTTCGCGCTTGGCCTGCGCGTGGCGCGGCAATCCACCGTGCCCGACGGGGAGGCGATCCGCCAGGGGGTGGAAGAGGCGCTGGCACGGGCCGACGTGCTGCTCATTACCGGCGGGCTGGGGCCGACCTCCGACGACCTGACGCGCGAGATGGTGGCCGCCTGCCTCAACGTACCGCTGCGGCGCGACCCGGCGCTCGTCACCGCGATCACGCAACGCTTCGCCTCGCGGGGAATCCCGATGGTGGAGAGCAATCTGCGCCAGGCGGAGCTGCCCGAGGGCGGCGTGGCCCTCCCCAATCCGCACGGCACCGCGCCCGGCATCTACCTCCGTCACGAGAGGCCCGGGGCAGCCGGGGAACCGGCGCGCACCGTCCACGTCTTTCTGCTGCCGGGGCCGCCGCGCGAGCTTTACCCGATGTTCGAGCAGGATGTCGCGCCGGTCCTGGAGAAACTCGCTGCCCGCGCCCTCTCCGGCGGGCTGGGCGGGCCGTGCCGCTGCCGGACGTTTCACCTCCTCGGGCTGGGG
Organism: uncultured Chthoniobacteraceae bacterium; assembly: GCA_964651005.1. GTDB lineage: Bacteria > Verrucomicrobiota > Verrucomicrobiia > Chthoniobacterales > Chthoniobacteraceae > DATMFV01. The sequence continues at coordinate 30,241 of CAZYVL010000014.1, forward strand.
GAATCGAACGTGGAGGCACTCGTGGGCGAGCGCCTTCTGGCCATCTCCGGGCTGGAGCTGGGGTATTGCGCCCGGCCCGGCGAGGTCGATGTCCGCTGCCTCGGGCCGGAGGACGCGCTCGCGGCAGCGGAAAAAATCCTGACCGAAGTGCTGGGCGACCGGATCGCCTCGCGCGATGGCGTGAAGCTGGAGGAGAGCGCCGTCGCCACCTTGACCGCACGCGGCCAGACGCTTGCCACGGCGGAATCGTGCACCGGCGGCCTGCTGGTGCACCGGATCACGAACGTCCCCGGGGCCTCGGCGGTTCTACTGGCCGGGTATGTCACTTATTCGAACGAGGCGAAGTCGGTCGATCTCGGCGTGAACCCGCTCCAGATCGAAACGCACGGCGCCGTCAGCGCGGAGACCGCCGCGAGCATGGCGGAAGGGGCGCTGCGCCGTTCGGGCGCGGATTGGGCGCTGGCAACCACCGGCATCGCGGGGCCGGGAGGCGGCACGGCGCTCAAGCCGGTCGGCACGGTGTTCATCGCCCTCGCCCATCGCGGGTTGACGACCCGCGTGGAATCGCACCACTTCAACAACCGCGACCGGGAGACCTTCAAACATCTCGCCGCCAACGCGGCGCTCGATCTCCTGCGGCGGGCGCTCGGCTGGAACGGGTAGGGCCAACTGCGCGCCCTATCCCGGAGGCCAGGAGAGCGGGCGGCCACCGAGCAGGTGGATATGCAGATGCGGGACGGCTTCTCCGGCGTCCCCCCCGTTATTGATGACGAGGCGGTAGCCGCTTTCGAGCACACCGAGCTTCCGGGCGATCTCCCCCGAGGCGGCGAGCATCTTCCCGAGCAGCGCGGCGTCGTCCGGGGCCGCCTCGGCAATCCGGGGGATCACCCGTTTCGGGACGATCAACACATGGACGGGAGCCTGCGGGGCAATGTCGTGGAAGGCCAGGAAGTCGTCCTCTTCGTGGACGATCTTGGCCGGGATTTCGCGGTGGGCGATTTTTTCGAAAAGAGTCATGGCGGGTTCCGTGCGCAAGAGCCATAGCATTCCGCGGCCAGGTATGGCAACCTTTCCGCCCCATGCCGATTCCTCCCTTCACCGTCATCGGGGAAAGCGCGGAGTGGATCGCCGTGGACAAGCCGCCTTTCCTCCAGGTGCACCCGAAGAAGCCGGGCGGCCCCCCCACGCTCTGGGACGGGCTGCGCGGCCTGCTCGCCTACGAACTGGCACTGGGCGGCCAGGTTTCGCTCATCAACCGGCTCGACCGGGAGACGAGCGGCGTGGTGCTCGCCGCCAAGACGGCGGCGGCGGCCCGGCGTTTTCACGAAGCGATGAAACGGCGCGCCTTCGCCAAGGAATACATCGCGCTGGTGTACGGGTGGCCGGAGCGCGACGCCTTCACCGTGGAGGCGCCGATCCTTCGGCAAGGCGAGCGGCTCCCGAGCGCGATCTATCTCAAGCGGTGCGTCCACCCCGAGGGGGCCGAGGCGGTGACGCGCTTTGTCGTGGAGGCGCGGCTGGAGAAGCCGACTCCAGAGGGAGGCTCCGGTCGGTTCGCCCGCATCCGGGCGTTCCCGGCCACGGGCCGGACGCACCAGATCCGCGTGCACCTTGCCCACGCGGGCCATCCGCTCGTCGGCGACAAGATCTACGGCCCCTACGAGCAATGCTACCTGGAGTTCATCGAAACGGGCTGGAGCGCCGCGCTGGAACGCCGCCTCCTGCTGCCGCGCCACGCTCTCCACTCCGAGCGGCTCCGCGTGGAACTGGAGGGGGAGGTCTTCGACTGGCGCGCGCCGCTGCCGCCGGATCTGCGGCAGTTTTGGGAAGGGTTGCGGGCTGGATAGAGCGCGATTGATCCCCTCACGGATGGGAAAGGGTATGGAGCAAATCGGGGAGAGGGCTTGCGGTGATGGATTCCGCGAAGGAGATGAAGTGCCTACCGGGATAGACGATATGCAAATGGTCCAGTTCCAGGTCGGCAAGGGCGACTTGCATCGACTTCGTTGTGGAAGGCTTCTCCGAGTATTTGAACTCGAACCCAAGCCTCTTGCCTTTGTGGAATACCAGCAAATCAAGCTCCGCCCCGGAGTGGGTTGCCCAGAAATACGCATTCGTATCGCCCGTGACCGCGAGAATCTGTTCCAGCGCGAACCCTTCCCACGAGGCCCCCAGCTTCGGATGCCCTTCCAGAGCGTCGAGACTCTCCACGCCGAGGAGGGCATGGCAGACCCCGGAATCGCGAAGATAGATTTTCGGCGCTTTGACTTGCCGTTTCTTCAGATTCTCGAACCACGGCGGCAACTGCCGCACCATGTAAGTTCCCGAGAGAATGTCCAAATAACGGCGTGCCGCCGGTTCGCTGCTGCCGAGGGAGCGGGCCAGCTCCGATGCGTTCCAGACCTGCCCGTGGTAGTGGGCCAGCATCGTCCAGAATCTCCGCAGCGTCGGCGCGGGAACACGAATCCCGAGTTGCGGAATGTCCTGCTCCAGAAAGGCACGAAAAAAGTCCTCGTACCACTGCCTGGCGGCAGCATCATCCCGGGCCAGAAAGGCACGGGGAAAACCGCCGCGCCACCAACGCTTGCGCAGATGTGCCTCTCCCACTTCTTCGAGCGTAAACCCGGTGACATCCACGAAAGAAAGGCGGCCCGCCAGCGATTCGCTGGCCCCCTTCACCAGCTCCAGCGATGCGCTCCCCAAAATCAAAAACCGCGCAGGGGTTCGCGGCCGGTCCGCCAGCACCCGGAGCACCGGAAAAAGCTCCGGCAGGCGCTGGATTTCGTCCAGAATCACCAGCCCCTTGAGCGGCGAAAGCGCCATCTCGGGATTGGAGAGCCGGGCCAGGTCCGCCGGAGATTCGAGGTCAAACCGATGCACCGGCGTGTCGCCCAGTGATTCCGCGTAGAGCCGGGCCAAAGTCGTCTTGCCCACCTGCCGGGGCCCGGGCAGCGCCACCACGGGATAATCCGCCAGCCGTTCCCGGATGGCTTTCAGATAAGTAGTCCGCGCAAGCATTATCCTTGAAAATTGAACGATAACCGTTCGATTTTCAAGGATAATAGCGAAAATCGCTCCTTTTCGCTCCCTGCCCCGCTAGAGCGTTTCCAGTAAAGATATAGCTGTTGATTTGCGAGCGCCGAGGGTTGGTGCGTGGCTTTTCGAGCGAAGCGGCTGTATTTTCAATACTGCCCGAGCTTGAAACGCCGCGCAACGGCCCTCGCCGCCGCAAAGCAGTGCTATAGAATTAATGGACACGCTCTAAAACAGATCCACCACCGTCTGCGCAGCCTGGATGCGGGCGTTGAGCGCATCGAGGCTCTCGTCGCAGAACGCGGCGATGAGCGGGACGGCGCGGGGGCCGTACGGCGTGTTGAACACCACTTCGTCCCACTGGATGGAAGCGATGTCGGCGTTGAATTTCGCCACGGAACGGCCCCGGAAGAAGGCGCGCGTGGTGGCGGGCGGCTGGAAGATCGCCTCTTTGATCTCTTCTTCCGTCAAAAACCGGCGCACGGAGCAGGTGCGCAGCATCTCGTGGTAAAGCCCGGCAACCGGGTCGATGTTGTGGTACTCTAGGTCGATCGACTGGAGCCACGGGTCGTTCCACTCCAGTTTTTCCTCCTCGCGGAAGGCGTTGAGGAGGAATTTCTTCGCCACCCAGTCGAGCCGGTCGGCGCAGCGCATCGGGTCGGCATGAAGATCGTTGAGCACCAGCTCCCATTCGGCGAGCACCCAGCGTGCCTCCTCCTCTGTCTGGTCGCAATGTTCCCGCGCCGCGCGGAGGTAGAGCCGCTGGATGTCGATGGCGGAAATCTTTCGCCCGTCGGAAAGCTCCACGATCCAGTCCCAGCCCGGGTCGCGGCTGATCGACTTGGCCGCCTCAACGGGGTTGGCCAGCTCGATCTGCGGGGCGTGGCCTTTCTCGATAAGCTCCAGGACCAGCCCGGTCGTCCCGATCTTCAACGCCGTGGAAACCTCGTTCATGTTGGCGTCGCCGATGATGCAGTGGAAGCGGCGGTAGCGCGAAGTGTCGGCGTGCGGCTCGTCGCGGGTGTTGACGATGGGGCGGCGGTTCATCGTGTCGATGGAGACGAGCACGCTGAAAAAATCGGCCCGCTGCGAGATCTGGAACACGCCCGGCTGGCTCTGCCCGTTTTCGCACTCCAGGCCCATCTTCCCCGCCCCGGCGAAGATCTGGCGGGTGACGAGGAACGGCACCACGCCACCGACGATCTTGTCCCACGGGACCTCGCGCGCCATCAGGTAGTTGTCGTGGCAGCCGAAGGAGTGCCCGACGAAATCGGTATTGTTCTTGTAGAGACGCACCTGCCGCCCCCCGGCAAGGCGCGCGTTGCGGCGGCGGGCGCACTCCCACATGACGCGCTCCCCGGCCTTGTCCTGCGCGACGAGTTCGCGCAGCGTGGTGCACTCCGGGGTGCTGTACTCGGGGTGGGCGTGGTCGTTGTAGAAGCGCGCGCCGTTGCTCAGGACGAGATCGCTCTTGATCTCCTCGAAACTCAACGGCCGGTTCTTGTCGATTTCGAAATAGGCCGACTCGTCGGTATCCTGCAACAGCTCCCTGGCCCGAAAACCGCGCGCGTCCTGGTGCGGGTCTTCCAGGTTGTAGTCCCACTTCATCGCCGCGCCGTGCTCGGTGTAGC
>CAZYVL010000015.1:0-1379 GCA_964651005.1 uncultured Chthoniobacteraceae bacterium
CGTTGCCCGCTTCGAGCCGCTCCTTGAGCTTCGCGTGGGCGATGTCGCGCGCGACGACGATCGTGCCGGTGAGCGAGAGGCGCGTGGAAACGGGGTACGCGGAGAGTTCCGCGAGGATCTCCGGCATCGGGCGATCGAGGTTCACCGGCACCACCGCGCCCTCCATCGGCTGGCGGTAACGCTCCGGGATGAAACGGCCCGGGTTCGTCTCCAGCTTCTCCAGCCAGATCCCCTCCCGGTCGATCTTCGCCTTGATGTTGCGATCCGCCGAGCAGGAGACACCCATGCCGACCGGGCACGATGCGCCGTGGCGCGGCAGCCGGACGATCCGCACGTCGAGCGCGAAATATTTGCCGCCGAACTGCGCACCGATCCCGAGGCTCTGCGCCTGCGCCAGCACGGCCGCCTCCAGCTCCACGTCGCGGAACGCCTGCCCGAGCGCGTTGCCCTGCGTCGGCAGCGCGTCGAGGTATTTGGTGGAGGCGAGCTTCACGGTCTTCAGGCACGCTTCCGCGCTCGTCCCGCCGATGACGAAGGCGATGTGGTAGGGCGGGCAGGCGGCGGTCCCGAGCGATTTCATCTTCTCCACGAGAAAGGGGACGAGTTTCGCCGGGTTGAGAAGCGCCTTGGTTTCCTGAAAGAGATACGTCTTGTTGGCCGAGCCGCCCCCCTTCGCGACGAAGAGGAACCGGTACTGCGCGCCCTCCGTGGCGTAGAGGTCGATCTGCGCGGGGAGATTGTTGCCGGTGTTCTTTTCCTCATACATGCCGAGCGGAGCGGTCTGCGAGTAGCGGAGATTCTCTTCCGTGTAGCATTCGTAAACGCCGCGCGAAAGGGCTTCGGCATCGTGGCCGCCGGTCCAGACCTGCTCCCCTTTTTTCCCGATGATGGTGGCGGTGCCGGTGTCCTGGCAGAAGGGGAGGATGCCGCGCGCGGCGACTTCCGCGTTGCGCAGAAGGGTGAGGGCAACGTAGCGGTCATTGTCGCTCGCCTCCGGGTCGTCGAGAATGGCGGCCACCTGGGCGAGATGCGCCGGCCGGAGCATGAAGGCGCAGTCGTGAAAAGCGGCGCGGGCGAGCGCGGTGAGGGCGTCGGGGTTGACCTTCAAGATATCGCTCCCTTCACATTGCACCGTGGAGAGGCCGTCGCGGGTGAGGAGGCGGTAGGCGGTGTCGTCTTTGCCGAGGGGGAAGGGGTCCTGATATTGAAAAGGAGTCGCCATGAGAACGGGAAAAATAAAACAGGTGGAAAATCAGGTTGGAGGGACAAAATGATGAACGGTCGGCAGGCAAGGGACAAGAAGTGAAGCGAACCCGGGATGCAGAAATCGCGCCACTCCGCGCGATTTCCGATGTTTGAAACCGCATGGGAAAGGACGG
>CAZYVL010000015.1:1479-10534 GCA_964651005.1 uncultured Chthoniobacteraceae bacterium
ACGGGGAAAGGGTAGGAAAAGGAGCGGGAACCGCTCAAACCCGGGATCAAGCCCTCCTTTCTCTTTTCATAAAAAATGGGAGGAGAACCAGGTTCTCCTCCCATCTTTGAAACCGAGGCGACGAGGCGATGAGGCCGTAGGCCGCAAGCCGTTGGAACCCTGGTTTTAAGCCTTGTTAAACTTTGGCCTTGGCGGGTTTCGCCTTGGTTGCTTTCGTGGCTTTTGCCTTGGGCGCGGCTTTGGCTTTGGCCGCCGGTTTGGCGGCGAGCTTTTTCGGCGCCTTGGCGACGGCCTTGATCGCCTTCTTCGCGGGGGCTTTCGCCTTCGCGGTTTTGGCGGGCTTGGATGCCTTTACCGCTTTCGCGGCTTTGGCAGGCTTGGCGGCTTTGGCGGCAGGCTTCTTCGCGGCCAGCTTTTTGGCTGGAGCCTTGGCTTTGGATGCTGGCTTTTTGGATGCAGCTTTGGTTGCCATTAAAAATTTCCCCCCTTTCAAACCGCAGTAGCGGATAGGAAAAATGTGACCCTGAACGATTCGACCGGCGTGTGCGTGTGAGTAATCATCACGACCTGTCGCGCTGGATACCCAACCACGGATTTGAAGTCAACGCTTTTCTCGTCGCTCGCACAAAATATTTACAAGCTCGCGGGCGAGGGCGCATTTTTCCGCGCGTGGTAATACTCTATCGCTCTGGTCTGGATAAAAAATGGCCAGCTCGTTCTCGTCGCTGTCAAATCCAAGGCCGGGCGCGCTCACGTCGTTGGCGACGATGGCGTCGCATCGTTTTTCCCGCAGCTTTTTGCGCGCGGACGCGGCGGGATCGCCGGTTTCCGCGGCGAACCCGGCGAGAAAAAATTTCCGCCCCGCGATCGCGCCGAGCGAGGCGAGGATGTCGCGCGTCGGCACGAGCGCGAGCCGGGGCGCGCCGTCGCCCTTCTTGAGTTTGTGCGGCGCGCACGCCGCCGGTTTGAAGTCGGCCACGGCGGCGGCGAGCACGGCGATTTCCACGCCGTCGAGGTGGGCATGTACCGCCTCGAACATTTCGTCCGCCGTGGTGACGCGCACGAGATGCACGCCCGCCGGTGCGGGCAGGCAGACAGGGCCGCTCACGAGCACGACTTCGTGCCCCGCCGCGCGCGCGGCTTCCGCGATGGCGTACCCCATCTTGCCCGAAGAACGGTTGCTGAGGTAGCGCACCGGGTCGATCGGTTCGCGCGTCGGCCCGGCGGTGACGAGGAATTTCATGCGGAGAAAAAGCGCAACGGCGGCGGCTACAGGTTGAGCAGCTCTTCGGCGCGCGCCACGATCCCCTCCACGTTCCAGAGCCGCCCGACACCCTCGTACCCGCACGCGAGCATCCCTTCCTCCGGGCCGATGAAGTGCGCGCCGCGCGCGCGCAGCGTCTCCACGTTGGCTTGCGTGGCGGCGTGCAGCCACATCTTGCCGTTCATCGCCGGGGCGAGGAGCAGCGGCGCGAGCGTGGCGAGCGCGATCTCGGTGAGCGGGTTGTCCGCCCGGCCATGCGCGAGGTCGGCGAGGGTGTTGGCCGTCGCCGGGGCGACGAGCAGAAGGTCCGCCTGGTCGGCCAGCTCGATATGGCCCGGCCGCCAGCCGCTCCCGGAGAAGACATCAGTGAGCACCGGATTGCGCGAAAGCGTCTGGAACGTGAGCGGCGTAACGAACTCCCGCGCGCCGGGCGTCATCGCCACATGCACCGCGTGGCCGCGTTTGACGAGGCGGCTCACGAGGTCGGCGGCCTTGTACGCCGCGATGGAACCGCTGACACCGAGGAGGATCGTTTTCATGACGCGGAGCAGACGGGGGTGGAATCCGGCGAGAGGCCCGGATCGGACGGGAGATCGAAGATCAGCCGTCGGCTGGCCGCCCGTTCCGCGCGCATGATGGCGCGGAAGCTCGCGAGCACTTCGTCGATGGAACCCGAGATCGTGTAGCGGTAGTGCCGCCACTCTTCCATCTCCCGGCGCGCGTTGCGCAGGCGCACGGCGATCTGTTCGGCGGTTTCCGTGCCGCGCGCGGCGAGGCGGCGGCCCAGCTCCTCCAGGCTCGGCGGCATCAGGAAAATATCGGCAAGCGCGTCGCGGATCTCCGTGTGCTCATTGGCGCGGATCATCGCCGCGCCTTGCGTGTCCACATCCACCAGCACGTCGCGCCCTTCGCGCAGGCTCTGGAGCACGAGACTGCGCGGCGTGCCGTAGTAGTGGCCATGCACCTCCGCGTATTCGAGGAAATCGCCCTCCGCGATCCGCTCTTCGAACGCCGCGCGCGTGAGAAAGTGGTAATCCACGCCGTCGCGCTCGCCGGGGCGCGGCTGGCGCGTGGTGCAGGAGATGGAGTAGACGAAATCGGGCGGCGTGGCCGTCAACCCTTTATAAAGCGTCGATTTTCCGCCGCCGGAGGGCGCGGAGAGGACGAAGAGAACGCTGCGGCGGCGCAGCGGAGATGGGGCCGGGGCCGGAAGATCGGTCATCGGAAAAGAAGGGCGGCGGGTTACTCGATGTTCTGGATTTGCTCGCGGATTTTTTCCATCTCCGCCTTGCACTGGACGACAAGCTGCGAGATCTCCACGTCGTTGGCCTTCGCGCCGAGGGTGTTGAACTCGCGGGAGATTTCCTGCGTCATGAAGTCGAGCGTGCGCCCCACCGGCTCCTCCCGCCGCAGGTGGTGGGCGAACTGCGCGAAGTGGCTTTCCAGACGGGTGAGCTCCTCGGTGATGTCGGATTTGTCGGCGAAAAAGACAATCTCCCGCACGAGCCGTTCGTCATCGACGACGATCTCCAGCCCCGCCTTCTGGATGCGCTCCATGAGGTTCTGGCGGTAGCGCGTGACCACATGCGGCTGTTGCTCCTGGATCTGGCGCAGCCATTCGCGGACGGCCCCGAGCCGCGCGACCAGATCCCCGGCGAGGTTTTTGCCCTCGCGCTCGCGCATGGCGATCAGCTCCCCGAGCGCCTCGCGGAGCGCAGTCTCCACATGCGGCCATGCCTCCTCCGGGGTGATCTGCTCCTGCGGCAGACAGAGGACTCCCGGCGCGCGCAGCACCGTGTCGATATGGATTTCCCCCTCCGCGCCGATCTCCTTTTGCAGTTCGCGCATGGCGGCGAAGTAGACGCGGGCCAGCCCGGTGTTGACGGCCACTTTCTGCGCGCTCGCGGAGTTATTCTGGCAGCCGATCACCACGTTGAGCCGCCCCCGGGCGACGCACGAGTGGATGACCTCGCGCACGCGCGGCTCCATCTCCGCCAGCTCCCGCGGGAGCGTGACAGTCACGTCGCTCTGCTTTCGGTTCACGGAGTTCAGCTCCACGCTGAACTGGGTCCCATTGGTGCCGCTCTGGCCCCGGCCATACCCCGTCATGCTTCTCATCGGGGGCAGATTCGGGCGTCGTGGTTCAAAATACAATTAGAAATCATGCGGTGAATCGGTTACATCAAGTCGCTCAAATGGAATGAGCACGCGCCTCGCCCCCCATCCCGCCCCGCCCGATCTCTCCCGGCCGTCCGACGCTCCCCACGCAATAGGGGAGACGCGGCTGTTGATGGCCGGGATTTTCGGGTTGATCGGGATCGCCCTCTGCGTCCTCTTCTTCCTGAGCTGGAAAGAGGTGGACGCGTTCGGGACGTTCCTGACCGGGCAGGCGGGAGGGAATCCGGCAGGGGAGGCCGGGGCGGCGCTGTGCTGGAAACTATTGGCCGGTTTTCTCCCCGGCGCAACCGTCGGCTGGGCGCTTTCTCACGCGATCCCCGTTTCCGAACTCCGCAGGAGCTTCTCCATCACCCGGGGGACGGCCATCGTGCTTCTCACGCTGCTGGCCTACATCCCCGCGATGTCGGCAGGTTATCTTTGGGACGACGACCAGGAGATCACCGCGAACCCTTCGCTCAAGTCGGCCTACGGCTTGTGGGAAATCTGGACCGGCGGGATCACCAACGACCCCGCCTCCGACGGGGAGGGGCAGGCGCAGGAATCGCTCGCGCTCAAGGCGCTCCGCCCGCCGCTGCGGTGGATTGAAGAACGCATCTGGGGCGGGACGTGGGGGCCGCTCGGCCGCCCGCCCGCGCACGAGAGCGCGGACTACTTCCCGCTCAAGACGACGATGCTCTGGGTGGAGTACCAGATCTGGGGAGACAGCCCGTACGGGTATCATTGCATGAATATCGTGCTGCACGCGCTCGGTGCTGTCCTCTTCTGGCGCCTGCTGCGGCGTCTCGGCGTTCCGGGGGCGTGGTTCGCGGGGCTGCTCTTTGCGTTGCACCCCGTGCATGTCGAATCGGTCGCCTGGGTCGCCGAGCGCAAGAACACGCTCTCGCTCCTCTTCTACCTGCTGACGTTTCGCGCCTGGCTCCGCTACGAAGAGACCGGGCAGCGGCGCCCCTATGCGCTCGCGCTCGGGTATTTCGTCGCGGCGGCGCTTTGCAAAACCTCGGTCATCATGCTCCCGGCGGTGCTGCCGCTGCTCTCCTGGTGGCGGACGGGCCGGATTCCCGGCCTCGCCCCGTCGGCGGCAGGGAAGGCAGGAGTCAGGATCGACTGGCGCGATCTCGCCCGCTACGTCCCCTTCTTCCTCGCCGCCGCCGCGCTCGCGGCGATCACCATCTGGTTCCAGAATGGCCGCGCCATCGCCGGGGAGGAGATCCCCATCGGCGGTTTCTTTTCGCGGCTGGCCGGGGCGGGGCTGGCGATCTGGTGGTATCTCGGCAAGGCGCTCTGGCCGGTGGGCCTCACGACGATCTACCCGACCTGGCCGATCGACCCGCCGCAGCCTCTCCAGTTCGTGGCGGGCGCGCTCGCGGCGGGGCTGGCCGTGGCGCTCTGGCTGGGCCGCCGCCGCTTCGGGCGGACGCCGTTCTTCGTCTACGCCTATTTTGTCGTCACGCTCTTCCCCGTCCTCGGCTTTTTCAAAATGTCGTACATGCGGCTGACGCTGGTGGCGGATCACTTCCAGTACCTTAGCGATCTCTCCATCCTCGCGCTGGTGGGTGGCGTGGCCGCCGTGGCCTGGGAACGCGCGCGCGGGACGCTCTGGCGGCCGCTGGTCTGCGGGGCGGGGCTGGCGGCGTCGGCAACCTGCTTCGCCTATAGCTGGGTCCGCGCCGGAGTCCACCATTCGCCGAAGGGGTTCTGGGCCGACGCGCTGGCGCACAACAGCGAGTCGTGGCAGGCGCACAACCACTACGGCGCGATCCTCTTCAACGAGGGGGATGTCGCCACCGCGCTGGTCCACTTCCGCGACGCCGTGCGGCTCAAGCCGAAGAACCCGGAGGTGCATAACAACTACGGCCTCGCCCTTCAGAACTTCAACCGCTGGGACGAGGCGCTCGTTCAGTTTCGCGAGGCGGTCCGCATCCGGGGCGGCGTGTTGATGATCCGCCGCAACTACATCGCCGCCCTCGTGGCGACCGGGCGCATGGGCGAAGCCGTGGACCAGGCGCGCACCGCCGTGGAGGAGAACCGGTTTGCGCCCGGGGTTTTTACGCTCTACGGGCAGGTGCTCATGAAGGCGGGGCGGTTCGTGGAGGCGGAGGCCGAGCTGGAAAAGGCGCTGGAGGCCAATTCCGCCGATCCCCTGGCCGCGCAGCTTCTTGAGGAGCTTCGGCAGAGGCCGGGCGAGCCGTAACCCGCCGCGCAAATCGCAGGGTCACGCGAGCGGGGGAGCGCGGCGGATTTCTCCGCGCCATCATTCGGCTTTTCCCCGACGCGATCCGCGTTGACGCCGCCACGCCTGCTCTCTAGGGATGCGGGCAGCCCGCTCCTCTCATGAATGCCGCCCCTCTTTCAGCCTATTTTTTCCTCCAGATGGTCTTCATCCTCGCCGCCTGCCGGGTGGTCGGGTGGGCGGCGCGGCGGGTGGGCCAGCCGCAGGTGGTCGGAGAGATGATCGCGGGCGTTTTGCTCGGGCCGTCGCTCTTTGGCCTGCTCTGGCCGGAGGCACAGGCGGCGATCTTCCCGAAGGAGACGCTCAAGACGCTCTTCGTCATCGCGCAGTTCGGCGTCGGCCTTTACATGTTCCTGGTCGGCCTGGATTTCAGCACCGCGCATTTCCGCAGCCGGGCGCGGAGCGCGGCGTCGGTGTCGCTGGCGGGGATGCTGGTGCCGTTTGCCGTCGGCGCGGCGCTGGCGCTCTGGCTGATGAAGGTGCCCGGCCTTTTCCCGGAGAGGACGCGCCCCTTCGAGGCGGCCCTCTTCCTCGCGGCGTCGATGTCGATCACCGCCTTCCCGATGCTCGCGCGCATCATCCACGAGCGCGGGTTGACCGGCACCTCCCTCGGCGCGCTCGCGCTCGCTGCCGGGGCGATCGACGACGCGGCGGCGTGGTGCGTGCTCGCGATCGTGCTCGCGTGCTTTGGCGGTGGGATGGCCGTCGCGGTGAAGGCGATCGCGGGCGGGGCGCTCTATGCCTTCTTTACGATGGCGATCGCCCCCCGGCTCCTCGCGCCGCTGGGCCGCGCCGCCGAACGCGCGGGGCGGGTCACGCCCGAGCGGCTCGGCGTCGTGCTCATGCTCTTTTGCCTTGGCGCGTGGGCGACCGATTTCGTGGGAATCCACGCCGTCTTCGGCGGCTTCCTGCTCGGGATCGCCATGCCGCGCGGCCTCTTCGCCGCGCACCTCCGGCGGCAGCTTGAGCCGCTGGTCGTGGTGTTCCTGCTGCCGATCTTTTTCGCCTACTCGGGCCTGAACACCCGGCTCGATATGGTTAACAACCCCGCGCTTCTCCTCGCCGCGCTCGCCGTCCTCGTCGTGGCGGTGCTCGGGAAAGGGGTCGCCTGCTGGGCGGCGGCGCGTCTCAACGGGGAGGACCACGGCACCGCGATGGCGGTCGGGACGTTGATGAACGCCCGGGGTCTCATGGAGTTGATTCTCCTGAACATCGGCCTCCAGAGAGGCGTCATCGGCCTGCCGCTCTTCGCCATCATGGTCATGATGGCCATCGTGACGACGCTCATGGCCTCGCCGCTTTTCGAACTCGTCTACGGCAAAAAAGCGCGGGCCGCCGGGGTGCTCGGCGCGGCGGGGCCGGAGCTGCGACGCGAAGAGGAGACGGCGCTGGCGGAACGGTAGCGCCGCAGCCTCAGCACATCAGGCCTAGAGCGGTTTAACCAATTCTATAGCCGTTTCTTTGCGGCGGCGAGGGCCGTTGCGCAGCCCCTCAAGCTGCGGGCAGTATGAAAAATACAGCCGCTCCGCTTGAATGGCCGCGCACCAACCTCGGCGCTCGCAAACTAAACGGCTATACTTTTGTTTAAACCGCTCTAGGCGGCAGCCCCGTCGAGCTTCACAAGTTTCAGCCTTGGGTCGCTCTCCAGCAGTTCGGCGAGCGTGCTCCAGCCGCCCTCGTCGTGGAGGGTCTGGAAGGTGTGGAGATAAACCGTGACCAGGCGGGGGTCGTGCTTGCCCAGGAGCGTGTCGATCACCGGGGCGAGTTGTTCGCGCGGCGGCGCGGGGGGAAGCTCGCTGACGGTCCCGTTTTCATCGTGGGCGATGCCGAGGCCGTCGAGAAAATCGCAGAGCAGCCCGGACTGCGCCTCGATGAGCCAGATCTGGAGGAGATTCGCCGCGATGGCGTCGCCCGAACGGCGCGAGAGGGCGTCGCGCATCCACGCGAAGCGTTCGGCGCGCGGTTTGCGCTCGATGAAGACCGGGCGCAGGTTGCGCTGCTTGGCGAGCGTGTCGATGGACGCCTTGTAGAGAGACTTCTCTTTTTCGAAAAGGAAACCGAAGAGCTGCACCGCCAGCTCGGGCGGCATGTTGGCGAAGATTTCGTAGGGGGCCATAGACGAGAATGAGACGGAGATGAGCGGTGATTTTTAAGGGTTCAACTTGGAGTGGCGCGGCGGCGAAGGCGAGCACGTTTTGCGTCGTCCGCCGGGTCACGCCGCGTCCGCCTCCCGGCCATCCACGGGAATGCGGTGCTCGTTGCGGTAGCGCAGCGGCGAGATGTCGAAGGCTTGCCGGAACACCCGTGCGAAGTATTCGGCGGAGCTGAAGCCGGAAGCCTCCGCGACTTCCGGCATCCGCATCCGCGTCTCCGCCAGGAGATGCCTGGCGTGGTTGAGCCGGATGGTCTGGAGATATTGCGCCGGGGAGATGCCGAGGCACTGGTTGAAGCGCCGCTCCAGCACCCGCCGCGCCACGCCCGCGGCGCGCGCCAGATCGTCCACCAGCAGATCCTCCTTGAAGCGGTCGCGGATGAGCCGGACCGCCCCGGAGACCGCCGGCTCCGCGATGGCGAGAGTCTCCGTGGAAAGCCGCGTGACGATGCCGCGCGGCGGAAGGCGGATCGAGCGGCTTGGCGGCTCTTCTCCACGCAGCAGCGAGAGGAGAAGCGCCCCGGCGGTGCGCCCGACGCGCTCCCCGTCGCTCTGGATCGCGGAGAGGGGGACCGGGACCGCCTCGCACAGGAAGTCGTCGGAACTGCCGACCACCGCCACTTCGTCCGGAACGGAAAATCCCACCAGGCGTGCCGCCTCGATGACCTCCTCGCCGCCGTTCCAGCTCAAGATGGCGACCGGCTTGGCGAGCGTGGAGAGCCACGCGGCGATGCGCGGCAGCCTGCGGCTTTCCGGGATCGCGGCGTGGAGCACCGCGCATGGGTGCTTTCTCTTCGCGAGCGCGGCGGCGAAGGCGTTGCGCTGCCGCGTGACGTATTCCGCCCGCACCGGGGAGTAGAAACCGAAGTGCCGGAAGCCGCGTTCGAGAAAATAGTCAGCCGCGATTTCCGCCGCCGCCTCAAGATCGTTGGCGACGCGGGGGAAATCCGGCCCGCGCAGCACCACCGAGGAGATGTTCACAACCGGCTTCCCGTGCCTCTCCAGCTTCTCCAAACCCCGGGCGAGCGGACGGGAGCCAACGCGGGCGACGATCCCGTCCCAGGTTTTCCGCCCCCGCGCGAGCGCGGAGCCCTCCGCGTTCTCTCCGCCCGGGACCATGACGAGCCGGAAACAGCCGTGCTCCTGGTTGAACTGGATCAACCCCCGGATGATGTGGCGGCCCCAGCTTGTGGTGGTCTCGATCAGGACGGCGACCCGGAAGCGCGAGCGC
>CAZYVL010000015.1:10634-25922 GCA_964651005.1 uncultured Chthoniobacteraceae bacterium
GATCGCCCGGTCTTCGGCGGCAACAGCTCCTCCGAGATCCGGGTCACGCCGCACGGCGCGGCCGCCTTCCACGCCTACGCCAGGGAGACGGGCATCCTCTCCGAACTGCTGATCGAGGAGCGCTCCTGCAATCACGAGGCGATTTTCGAGAACGGCTGGACCAACAGCGTCTGGGATCTGGTTCTCTACGACGTGGCGATGCGCACGCCCAACCTGACGTTTCATCTCAACACCTCGGTGAGCGGCGTGGTGAAGGGGGATGGCGAGGTCTGCTGCGGGAGCACCCAGGCCGAGGCCGAAGCGAACGACGCGCGCGGCTACCTCCACCGCCCCGCCCGCAACCCGGGCGGAACGCTCGCGACGGTGATCGCCCGGACGGCGGGCGCGGAGGTGGAGCATCATCTTTCCGCGCGCTATTTCGTCGATTGCACGGGCGACGGCGTGGTGGCGGACCTGGCCGGGTGCGAGTGGCGGATGGGGACGGAGGCGCGCGCCGAATTTGACGAACCGCACGCCCCGGAGTCCGCGAGCCGCGACACGATGGGCAACTCGATCCATTTCAAGGCGAAGAATCTCGGTCGCCCGGTTCCCTTCGTCCCGCCCTCGTGGGCGGTGCAACACGAAGACCCGGCCTATTTCTACGAGCAGGGGCGCGTGCCGAAGACGCTCGATGGCGGCTACTGGTGGCTGGAAATCGGCGTTCCGTGGGACACGATCCACGACGCCGAGCGCATCCGGCATGAGCTCACAAGGCACACCCTCGGCGTCTGGGACTGGATCAAGAACAAGGATTGCCGGCTCCGCGAAAAAGCCGGGACGTACGCGCTCGACTGGGTGGGGCA
The DNA here is from genome assembly GCA_964651005.1 of uncultured Chthoniobacteraceae bacterium. Taxonomy (GTDB): domain Bacteria; phylum Verrucomicrobiota; class Verrucomicrobiia; order Chthoniobacterales; family Chthoniobacteraceae; genus DATMFV01. The sequence goes on from CAZYVL010000015.1 coordinate 11,477, forward strand.
GGTGCCCGGCAAGCGCGAAAGCCGCCGCATCATCGGGCGCGTGTTCATGAACGAGAACGATGTGAGCGCGCTCCGCCACTTCGGGGACGAGGTGGCCTTCGGCGGGTGGTTTATCGACCTGCACACCCCGGGCGGGCTTCTCGCGGCGACGAGCGAGAGCGCCAGCGCCGAGGGGTACAACCCCGCCAGCACCTACGCGATGAAGAGCTACGTCGGCCCGTACGGGATTCCGCTCGGCGTCTGCATGGCGAAGGACGTGGGGAACCTCTTCATGGCGGGGCGCAATGTCAGTGTCACGCACGCGGCGCTTGGGACCGTTCGCGTCATGGCCACCACGGCGCTGCTCGGGCAGGCGGTCGGGACCGCCGCCGCGCTCGCCGTGGAAAACGGCATTGCCGACGCGGCGTTCTCCGGCGGGCAGATCGCGGAGCTTCAGCAAAGGCTGCTGCGCGACGGCTGTTTTCTCCCGCATTGCGAAAACCGGGACCCGCTCGATCTCGCGCGGTCGGCAACGGCCCGTGCCAGTTCGGAAGCGGTCCTGCACCGCGTCGGACCGGAAGAGAACGGCCACCACGACGGGTTGACGCTCTGGAGGGACCAGATGCATGACATTGGCCTGGGGGAACTGACCGCGCGCCGGGGGCAGTGGATCGCGGTGGGCGGCAAGGGGCGGATCGACACGCTTGGCGTCTGCCTTTCCAACCCGGGCGCGGAGGTCCGGCGGGTGGAGGCGCGCATGGTCAGGGTGGATCATATTTGGGATTACCGCTCGGCGGAGGCGGAGGTGTTGCACCGCACGGTGCTCGAAGTGCCGCCCGGGGCGTTCCAGTGGGTCCGCTGGGAGGTGGGGATCGACGCCGGGCCGGGCGGCTACGTCCGCCTCGACCTGGGGGAAGCTCCCGGGCTTCTCTGGCATCCCTCCCCGCGCATCGAGCCGGGACATGTTTCGGCGTTCGAGGCCGCCGGAGGGCGGATGCGCCGCTACGGCAGCGGCGTGACGATGAGCTTCGAGGTAGAGCCGCCCCGGCGCTGTTACCAGGCCGCCGAGGTTCTCAGCGGAGTCACCCGGCCCCACCGCGCCCCGAATCTCTGGCGTTCGGCCCCCGGGGAAGGCCTGCCCCAGTGGCTGGAACTCGCCTGGGATTCGGAGCAGACGATCCGCACCGTGGAACTGACCTTCGCGGGGCATCTGGTGCGCGAGTACCATGCCTACGGGCCGCTCTACCGCGACCCCCAGTGCGTGCGCGACTACTCGCTGGCGGCGTGGATCGGCGGTGAATGGGTTCCGCTCATCACGGAGAAAGGGAACTACCAGCGCCACCGGCGGCACCGGCTCGGCGCTCCCGTCCGCACGGGCAGGCTGCGCCTGCAAGTGGACGCCACCCACGGCGACCCCTCCGCGGCGGTTTACGAGGTGCGGTGCTACGGTGCTTGAACCGTCTGAGCCGTCTGAGCCGTCTGAGCGGTCGAAATTTTCGCACGGCGTTCTTGACGCGCCGCCCCATTTCGCGCAAGGTCAGCGTGCAGTGGAGGCGCCGTCGTGCGGAGGAAAACCGGGGGGAATTGGAAATATTCCCATTTTTCCCCTCCTTCTTCTTTCGCAAGACGACATGGCCTCCTTCGCTCTCCTAGTTTTCAACCCTGCTCTCATGAAACCCGCCGCCTACGCCTCGCATGTCTTCCGCGCCCTTGGGTGCGTCGCCATGCCGTGCCGGGGTGGCAGCCGCCGCCACGGCGCGCGTTCCGGTCGCTCCATTCGCCTCATGGCGAAGGGCGGTGGTGAATTCGGGGAATCATGAATCGAGGGCAGCCAACTCCGATTTTCCTGAAAAAACCACTGCCGAAGCGGCAGTGGTTTTTTTTCTTTCGAACTCCTTTGAACTCTTTGCACTCCTTAAACTTTTTTGAATCCTTTATGAACAAGACCCATCCACCCGGCGAACCGGGGCGGATTTCGCCCCCTGCGTCCTCCACCTCCTCCGCCTCCCAAAAGGCGCTGTTGGCGCTGTTTTCCCACGCGGAGAGGGCGACGGCCCTCACGGCGGTTTACCGGCAGTTCGGACTGGCGGAAAACGACGCCCTCCGCGCGGCGGATGCCGATCTGGCGTCCGCCCCGGGGCCGATTGCCCTTGCTGCCTGAACCGATCCACGCGCTCATTCCGGTGTCCCTCCCTCCCCAAAACGGTCGCGGTCCCATTTCCACCCCTTGTCGGGCTGCTTGTGTCCACGCGGTTTTTTGAAGCGCGCCTTCCCCTGCCTCCATGTCCCCAAGCCCCCCTTCCGACGGCGCGATCATCCGGCGCCTTTTCGCCTTTGCATGGCGATACCGCTGGGGGTGTTTCAAGGTGCTGGTGTTCCAGGCGCTGGTGCTGGCGTTCGGCCTGGCGGGGGTGGCGCTGACCGGCCTCGGGATTGACGAACTGCGGCACGCGCTCCAGCCCGGGGCCGCCGGGCCGGTGTGGCGCTTCGGGCTGCACCCTCCGGCGGGATGGTCCCCGATGGCGCTCATCGCCCTGCTGGCGGGGTGCGTCGTGGCGGCGGCGATCCTGCGCGCGGGGTGCGAGTTTGCCTACCGCATCTCCGTGGACCGGCTCGTCCAGGCGGAACTCGTCGTGCAGTTGCGCGCGGAGATTTATGAAAAGCTCCAGCAGCTCTCCTTCCGGTTTTACGACGCCAACGTCAGCTCCTCGCTCATCAACCGGGTGACGGGCGACGTGCAGGCGGTGCGGATGTTCGTGGACCAGGTGCTGCTCCAGGCGGTGGTGCTGACGCTTTCGGTGAGCGCGTACCTCACCTACATGTTCAGCCTGCATGTCCCGCTCACGCTCGCCTGCCTTGCCTCCACGCCGCTGCTCTGGTGGGTTTCCGCCCGCTTTTCCCGGCAGGTGCAGCCCGCCTACCGGCGCAACCGCGAGCTGGTGGACGCGATGGTGCAGCGGCTTTCGGAGAACGTGAAGGGGATGCCCGTTGTGCAGGCGTTCGCGCGCGAGAGCGAGGAGATGGAACGCTTCCGGCAGGCGAACGAGGCGGTGCGCCAGCAGAAGCTCACGATCTTCCGCAAGGTGGCGATCTTCACCCCCACGGTCGGATTTCTGGGCCAGTTCAACCAGTGGGTGCTCCTCGGCTACGGCGGTTATCTCGTCATCAAGGGCGAGCTGCCGCTTGGGACGGGGCTGGTCGCCTTCGCGCAGATCCTCCAGCAGTTCGCCACGCAGATCTCCAACATCGCGGGCATCGCCAACTCGCTCCAGGACAGCCTCACGGGCGCGCGGCGCGTCTTCGAGGTGCTCGACACCCCGGCGGAGGTGCAAAGCCCCCCTGGCGCGCCCGCTTTCGGCACGCTTGGCACGCTCCGGGGGGCGATCCGGTTCGAGAACGTCTGGTTCGATCACGGGCAGGACCCCGTGCTCTCGGAAATCTCCTTCGAGGTCCAGCCCGGCCAGTGCGTGGCGATCTTCGGGCCGACCGGCTCGGGCAAGAGCGCGCTCATGAGCCTGCTGCCGCGCTTTTACGACCCGAGCGCGGGGCGCATCACCCTCGACGGGCGCGATCTGCGCACGCTCCATCTCGACAGCCTGCGGCGCAACGTCGGGCTGGTGTTCCAGGAGAGCTTCCTTTTCAGTAATACCGTGGCGGCCAACATCGCCTTCGGCCATCCGCAGGCGACGCGCGAGCAGATCGAGCGGGCGGCGCGCGTCGCGGCGGCGCACGATTTCATCATGGCGTTCCCAGACGGCTACGACACGGTGCTCGGCGAGGGGGGCGTCGGTCTCTCCGGCGGGCAACGGCAGCGGCTCGCCATCGCGCGCGCCGTGCTGCTGGAACCGGCGATCCTGCTGCTCGACGACCCGACCGCCGCGCTCGATCCCGGCACGGAGCACGAGATCGCCGAGGCGATGGATTCCGCCATGCAAGGGCGGACGACCTTCCTCGTCGCCCACCGCTTTAGCCTCCTGCAACGGGCCGATTTTGTCATCGTCCTGGAGCACGGGCGGATCGCGCAGATCGGCACGCACGAAGAGCTTTGCCGCTGCCCCGGCCCGTACCGGCAAGCCTTGAGCCTGAACGCCACCGGGGGCATCCTGAATCCCGCGGGCGAAGCGCCCCTCCCCGGCCTATGAGCCAGTCGCTCACCCTCAGTCATCCCAGCGCGCGCGAGGAGCGGAACATCGCCCCCGTGGAGGTCTTCCCGCTGCTCAAGCGGATGTACGGCTACATGCGCCCGTACGGGAAGATGCGCAACCGGCTCATCGCGATCACAATCTTGCGCGCCGTGCAGCTCTCGCTGGTGAGCTGGGCGTTTGCGGCGGTCATTGACGGGCCGATTGCCCGGCACGACTTTTCCGGGTTGATGCTCGGCTCGCTCGCGTTTCTGGGCCTGGCCGCCTTCACGCAGCTTACGATGTTCGTGCGCGTTTTCTACGCGCTGGTGCTGGGCGAATCGATCATCCGCGACTTGCGCGGCGATGTCTTCGCGCGCCTGCAAACGCTGACGGCGGCGTTTTTCCAGAAGATGAAGGCGGGCCGCATCCTCAGCCGGATGACGGGCGACGTGGAGGCGGTCCGCGTCGGCGTCCAGGATGTCGGCTTCATCTGCCTCATCAACGTCGGGCAGATGCTGGTCACGGCGGTGCTGCTCGCAACGAAGGACTGGGTGCTTTTTCTCGTCGCCGTGGCCATCGCTCCGGCGGTCTGGAGCCTCAACCGCGCCTTCCGCACGCGCCTAAGCAACTCGCAGCGGCGCTCCTCGGAGAGCTTTTCGCGCGTGATGGCGACCGTCGCGGAGTCGATCGACGGCATCCGCGTCACGCAAGGGTTCGTGCGGCAGGAGGTCAACGCCGAGTGGTTCCGGCATCTCGTGCAGGATCACTCGCGCCATGTGATGAACGCCTCGCGCACGAACGCGATCTTCCTGCCGCTGCTCGACCTCAACACGCAGCTCTTCACCGGGCTGCTGCTGCTGGCGGGGAGCTACCGCGTGCTTTACCAGGGGGAGCCGCTCGGGACGGTCGTGCAGTTCCTTTTCATGGCGAACCTCTTTTTCGATCCGCTGCGCATCATCGGCACGCAGTACCAGCAGGCGCTCACCTCGCTCGTCGGCGCGGAGCGGGTCTTCCGGCTGCTCGATGAAAAGCCGGACTGGAGCGACGACCCCGCCGCCCGCGATCTCCCGCCGATCACCGGGCGGGTCGAATTTCGCAACCTCGGCTTCGGCTACGATCCCGCCCGGCCCGTGCTGCACGAGCTCTCGTTCATCGCGGAGCCGGGGCAGACCGTCGCGCTCGTTGGGCACACCGGGAGCGGCAAAAGCTCCATCGTCAACCTCCTGACCAAGGCGTATCTCCCCACCTCCGGGGAGCTGCTCATCGACGGGCACGAAATCCGGTGCGTCCGCTCCGCCTCGCTCCGGCGGCAGCTCGGCATCGTGCAGCAGCAGAACTTTCTTTTCACCGGGAGCGTGCTGGAAAACATCCGCTTCTCCAAGCCGGAGGCGAGCGAAGAGGAGGTGAGGGAGGCGGCGCGCTCGCTCGACCTGCTCGATCTGCTCCTGGAGCTGCCGCAAGGGCTGCAAACCGTCGTGGGCGAGGGGGGGAGCGGGTTATCCGTCGGCCAGCGGCAGGTGGTCTGCTTCACGCGCGCGCTGCTGGCGGACCCGCGCATTCTCATCCTCGACGAGGCGACGAGTTCCATCGACGCCATGACGGAAGCGCGTCTGCAAAAGGCGCTCGCCCTGCTCCTGCGCGGGCGCACGAGCTTCGTCGTCGCCCATCGCCTGAGCACCATCCGACGCGCCGATCTCATCCTGGTGCTCGACCACGGCCGCATCGTCGAGCGCGGCACGCACGAGGAGCTTGTCGCGCGGCGTGGGATTTACAACCATCTGCACGAGCAATTCCTGCGGAATACGACGACGACCCGGCGGAGCGGTTTGCGGGAAGAGGGCGCGCCTCTCTCATGAGGCCGAATCGAGCAGGTCGCGCAGCGCCTCCGGCGTCGTCACGGGAGCTTGGCAGGTGAAATTCTCGCAAACGTAAGCGGCGGCCTTTCCCGCCACCGGCCCAGCGGAGCGGATGAACTCAAGGCGTTCCTCCAGCCACTGCTGGCCCTTGCCGCTCCCAGCGCCATCGGCAAAAAGAATGACCTTGTGGGGTAGGAAAGCGCGATGGACTTCCCGCAGGAGCGGGGCGACGGCTTCCGCGCTCCCAGCCAGGACGATCTGCTTGGGCTTGGAAAGCGCGGCGTCGAGCGCGACGAGAAGCTGCGGCACGGCGGAAGGCATCCGCGCGAGCGGCAGGGAGAGCGAGCGCAAGGTGGCTTCGCCGCGCTGGCGCAACGCTGCGTCGTCGAGAGTCGCGCCGAGGCGCAGCGCGTTGAGCGCGGCGACGGAGTTGGGCGAAGGCTCCGCGCCGTCGTAGTCTTCCTTGAGGCGCAGGAGCAGGTTTGCATCGTCCCCGGCGGTGGAAAAATAGCCGCCCCGGGCGGTGTCCGCGAAGAGAGCGTCCTGGGTTTGCTGGAGTTCGCTGGCCCAGCGGAGCCACTCGATCCCGCCGCCCGCTTCGTAGAGGTCCAGAAGGCCCTGGATGAGAAAAGCATAGTCATCGGCGAATCCCGCGACGCGCCCCGCCCCTTCCCGGTAGCTTCGCAGGAGGCGGCCTTCCCGGTAGAGGTTCGCGCGGAGAAAACCGGCGGCCCGCCGCGCCGTGGCGAGCGCGTCCGGGTCATCGAGAACCTGGGCCGCGCGCGCAAAGGCCGAAATCATCAGGCCGTTCCAGGCGGTGAGGATCTTGTCGTCGCGATGCGGGCGCGGGCGTTTGGCGCGTAGCGCGAGGAGCTTGCGGCGGCTTGCTTCCAGCGAGGCTTCGATCTCCTCCAGCTCTTGATGGAGCGCGGCGGCGAGTTCTTCGGCGGTGTGCCGTACGATCAGCGTGTTCTTCCCGGTGAACTCGCCGTGCGGGTCGCTTCCTTCGGGCGCGTTGCCGGACGGCTCGACGCCATAGAACCGGCAGAAGAGCGCGGCGGCGTCCGGATCGAGCGCCGCTTCGATTTCCGCCTGGCTCCAGACGTAGAACGCGCCCTCGCCCGTCTGTTCCGGGTGTTCTGGCAGTGGGCTGTCGGCGTCTTCGGCGGAGAAAAAGCCGCCCTCGGGCGAGATCATCTCCCGCCGCACGTACCCGAGGATGGCGCGCGCGGTGTCGGCGTCGCGTGGATCGCGGGCGATCTGGAAGGCATCAAGATACGCGCTCGCGAGCTGCGCCTGGTCGTAGAGCATCTTTTCGAAGTGCGGGATGTGCCAGAAGCGATCCACCGAGTAGCGGTGAAACCCGCCGCCGAGGTGATCGTTCATCCCTCCTTCCGCCATCTTGCGCAACGTAAAGAGCGCCATCTCGCGGGCGCTTTGCCCCTCCGGGGAGTGTGGCGCGCGCGCCTGGAAGCGGAGGAGAAAGTTGAGCGTGACGGGGCGCGGGAACTTCGGCGCGTTCGAAAAGCCGCCCCACTCCGGGTCGAACTGCGCGGCGATCTGCTCCCACCCGGCGCGGAGCGTTGCGGCGTCGAAGGGGAGCGCCTCCGGCGGCGTCTCCAGCCCCTCGCGCAGCGCGGCGATCACCTCCTCGCCGCGCGCGAGCAGCCCCGCGCGGTCGTCGCGCCACGCCTGCGCCACGCGGCGGAGCACCGTTGGGAACCCCGCGCGCCCCCACCGGTCCTCGGGAGGGAAATAGGTGCCGCCGAAAAACGGCTTCAGCTCCGGGGTGAGAAACACGCTCATCGGCCAGCCGCCGCCCCCCGTGGTCGCCTGCACGAACGCCATGTAAAGGCGATCCACGTCGGGGCGCTCCTCGCGGTCCACCTTGATGGAAACGAAATCCGCGTTGAGCAGAGCGGCGATGGCTTCGTTCTCGAAGGATTCGCGCTCCATCACATGGCACCAGTGGCAGGTCGAATAGCCGATGGAGAGGAAAATCGGCTTCCCCTCCGCACGCGCTTTCTCGAACGCCTCCTCCCCCCACGGATACCAATCGACCGGATTATGGCCGTGTTGCAGCAGATAAGGCGATTTTTCGTGGACGAGGCGATTGGTGTTCACGTTCTATGGTGTCTCTTTCGCGGGTGGTTTCGCTGCCCGCGGTTCCCTCCGAAGAAGGTTTCGGAAAAACGCCACCACGGCGCGCCATGTTTTACCAGAAAATTCACCCCCGGCTCCGGTTTCGCCCGCTTCCGCTCCTGGCGCGCGTGGCATTTTTCGCGGCGGTGCTCGTGGGCGTGGCCGGGTGCGCCACGCGCAAGCCGCCGGAAGTGCGGAACTTCTCCACCGTCGTCGTGGATGCCGGGCATGGCGGGCACGACTCCGGGACAATCGGCTACAAGTCCTCCCAAACTACCCGGAGCGCCCGGAGCGCCCGGAGCGCCCGGAGCGCCCGGAGCAGCCGGAACGCCCGCAGAAGCCGCCCCCCCGCAGCCGGGGCCAGAATTCTGGAGAAAGACCTGGCGCTCGACGTGGCGCGCCGCCTGCGGACGGAATTGCAGAAGGGCGGGCTGCATGTCGTCATGACCCGCGCGGGCGACCGCTTCATCCCGCTCGATGGCCGCGTGGCGATCTCCAACCGAAACCGGAAGCGCGCGGTCTTCGTCTCCATCCATTTCAATCACTCCCCCAAACGCTTCGTGCACGGCGCGGAGGTCTACCACAACGGGCAGGGGACCGGGGAGCTGGCGCACCGGATTGTCCGCGCGCTGGCAACCGTGCCCGGCATGGACGACCGGGGCGTGCGGCTCGCGAACTTCCGGGTCTTGCGCAAATCGTCCGGCCCCGCGCTCCTCGTCGAGTGCGGCTACCTGAGCCACCCGGCGGAACTGGCGCGCTGCGCCACGCCCGCGTACCGCCAGCATCTCGCCGAGGCGATCGCCCGCGCGCTCTTCGAGCAGCGGCGTTGAAAAAAGGCGCGTAATCAGCGGTTCGCTACGGTCTGGACGCAAGATCCACCAGCGCCCGTTTGATGGAATCAACCGCGTAAGGGTTATCCTTGCGTCGTTTCAGTAATTTCTCCAATCCCCGAATGCCCTTTTTTCGGGATACCGCATCAACTTCAATCTTGATTGCTGATTCCTGTAACTTTTCAAAGTATTCCAAAATCGGGACTTTAGCGCCATCAATTCTTTTGGCGATTAACTGCTCGCGGCCTGTAGCATCAAGCGTCATATCCATCGGATTGAGAATGCTAAGTTGGTCAATCAGGTGTTCATTCAGCTCTGATGAAATAACCGCTTCCGGTTTCGCTTCGATGACAACTCGAAGCAATTTCATCTTTTTTTCGTATTGAGAATCATTGTTCAGAATCGATGCAAACAGGATGCGGCTATTGATTCCATTAAGGGACAAATCTCCTTCCGAAATCGGATTTTCATAGTAAAAAGCAGCTTTTTCTGCGTCGGACGGGTCTTTGGTTTCCCGAAACGATTTGACGTATAAATCACCGATTTTGTAATATAGCTCCCTCTGCTCGATTTTGTCAGAGTTGGACTTAAGTTGCCCGACTAGCTTGGCAATTTCGGCAGAATAGTCAAATCGAGCCAGTGCCGAAGACATCATGACCCCGAAGCCGACCCCAAACATCAATAATTTTGCTAAATGTTTAATGCTCATCGTTTAGTGGCTGCCAATAAATAGCTCGAAAAAAAGCGCGGTTGTCCGTGCCGTGCCTCGTCATTTGGCTTCCGTCTCCTTTTCTACCCCGGGCGAGGATTTGGATCTTTCCATCCACATGGGGTCTCTTTCCACGTTTGCGTATATGACGTCGATGCCGTCAATCTTGATCGAGAGCGGCCCTGCGCCAGCCAAGGACCTTTTGACACTGTCAACCGCCTGGCCGGGCCGCTGGGCTGCGAACAAGAGCGAAAAAAAGTGCAACCGGTAGTTCCTGACGGTGCAAAAGCGAATCGCGATATTCCCGACATGCTCGGGGTCGAGTCCCTTGAGGAGAGGCGTGCCTGATCGGGATAATATTTCCGCGTAACCACGCCCGTCAGGCAGGGTGATCGACGCCACAAGATCCTCAGGGCGTTTTGAGTCGAGGATCTTGTCCAGGCTCATGTAACGCGCCAAAACAAACCCGTTGGGGTCCGGCGGGCTTCTGAGGAGGAAAATCGTATTCCGCTCGATTTTGAGGTATTTGATTTCCTCCGTTCCAAAAACCGAAAAAGTTTCAGGGAGGGTGTAACAGCCATCCTTTTCCTTGAGGTCCACCTTTCCAGCGGAAGCTTCCTTGAGGAAACGATAAAGCTGGGATTCATCAGAGGGAAATTTGAAATCCGCTTGTGCGCAACACGCAAAAATAACCTGAAAGAGAACCAGGTATGAGATGATGGAGATTTTCATTTTTTGAAGGTTGTTAAGCCGCTATGATCTTTTTTTTCGGAAATCTTGGCTCTGCGTCATCATTTCTCCGGGCTGACACGTCGGGCTTTTGATTCAATCGAGACCTTTTCGCCAGTATCGCTGATATCGATGCATTCAACCTTTACTGCCAACGGTCCCCCGTCTCCCAACGGCTTGTTTGCGTTATCGACCGATTCGTCCGTCATTTTGGTTGTGAACAAGATCCAGAAAAAGCAGAGTTGGGAATTCTTGATCGTGCAAAAACGGATGCGCACGCTTTCAGAATGCGAGGATTTTTGTTCCTTGAAAAGCAACGATCCCGACGAAGTTAATATTTTCCAATAATCGCACCCGTCAGGCAGAACGATCAGACTCATGAGTTCTCCAAGACGGGTTGAGTCAATAATTTTATCAAAACTCGTGTAGTCTGCTAAAACAAACCCGTTGGAATCCGACGGGCTTCTAATCAGAGAAATGGTGTTTTGCTCTATTTTTAGATATTTAATCTCCTCTGTCCCGAAGATAGTAAAATCTCTTGGGAGGGCATAACAGCCATCCCTTCCCTTTAAGTCGATCTTCCCGGAAAGCATTTTTTGAAAAAATGGAGCAAGCTCCGATTGATCGACGGGAAGTTGGAAATCTGCCTGCGCGCGAAAAGCAAGAAGCATTTGCAGCAGAATAAGGCATTTAAAAGGAAATTTCCTCATTTTCAATCGGCCTTTTTATTTCAACAATCTTTCATCCCACTCTCGCACTGTTTCGGTGTCAATTTTTCGATTTAGGATGCCCAGAAACTCCTTGTCACCGGCGTATTCCGCGGCGAGCTTTTTCAGCCCTTCAAGACCGCGGTCAACATAGACATGGTGGATGAGATTTTTGATCGAAACGCGCCGATAGATTTCGTATTTCTCAGTGATGTTATGCGCGAAGCGTTCGAGCCGTTGTTTTACGATTTCCTTGTGGATGGGGGAATCCTGCGTGAGGCCGCCACGCAGTTCCCTGAAATCGAGGACGGAGATGCCAGCCAGCTGTTCCGGGGAAAGCTCGGCAGCGACGATTTTTTTGGGGTCCACCGTGATAATCTCTTTGTAGAGCGCGAAAAGATTTTCCCGATTCTTTTCCAATCCGATAAGATCCGCAAGTTCCATCCTTGCCGAGATCATGTCGAAAGAATAGTTGCCGTCGATGGCGAGAGCTTTTTCGTAAAACTCCCGGGCGGCTGCATAATTCGCGTGTTCGGTGTCGTGATTGTAGCTTTGCCCATACAATCTGGCAACCATCAGAGTCAGCTTTTGGCGGAGCAAGACGTCATCCGCCGTTGGAATGACGGCAAGGAGCTTGCGTACCGCGACATCCCGCGTGCGCTTGTTTGGGGGTAGATTGGAGTAGTCCATCGCTTTGGCGATGTACGTCGCTTTGGCGATCCTTTCCCCGAAATCGTCGGCTGTGGCGTAGCAAGCCTTGTTTGCGGTGAAAATGCATAATAGCAGCACAAGTACAGATTTCAGCGGTCCCTTAATGATGGATCGCTTTAGCGAATGGTCATTCATCATTTTGGTAGATGTGTTCTCTTTTTGTGCCGTCGGAGAGCAACACGGTTTCAGAGAATGTTCCGTTTCCGAGATCGCGACGGGTCCGGGTGATTCTGTTTTCAAATTTTTCGATCACGGAGTTCGTTTCCGGATCATATGACTTCTGATAGACGGCAGTTCCATTCCGGGTGACTTCGATCACATCCTTGTTTTCATTATATTTAAAGATCAGGGGATCTTCGTCCGCGTACTGTTTAGTGACGGGAAGACCGGACTCGTTGTAGCTTGCGCGATACAGGATATGCATCGCCTTTCCGGTTACCTCCGTGATTCGAATGAGCCGACCTTCTTCATTATAGGAATATCTCTTGGATGTCTTTTTTTGGAATGTCGTGTCGATGGACTCAAGCTCGCGGATTTTTCCGGCCAGTTTTCCTTGGAGAAAGACAGTCGTGACTTTTCGGATTCCGTCAAGACCTTGGACCACCTCTCTTCCTTTCGATAGGTCGTTATGCCAAAACTCGCTCTTTCCATCCGGGTTTTTCCGGGTGATGGCGGCATAATCGAAAGCGTTGGGCCCGGGATCGATCTGATAGTGCCATTCGCCGTCGCTTATCATTCTCTTGGTAGAGGGATTCCAGGTTACCAGCCGGTTATCAATCTTGACGGTGGGATTGAGCTTCTCATCGACGCCATACTGGATGGTTCGCACCTCCCCATTGACCGTGGTGATCTTGCCCAGGCTTTGCATCGTCCCAACCAACAAGGGTTGACTATCGATCATCCGCACCCGTGGCCGCTCGTCGCATTCCAGCTTGATCCGGTGATTGTTACCGAGATCGATACCGGTTACTTCGCCGGTGAGCGGCTTTGTCTCCACCGTAAGCACCGTGGTGGATCCTTCGCGGATCTGCGATACCTGTTCCCCCTCATACACGTAGTCGAACTTCCGGTTTTTCAACTGCATCGAAACGATTCGGTTTTTTTGGAACACGAGCTTGTCCCCGCAGTCCGCCCAGGCAACCGTCCGGTTTCCCTTGATCTCCGCCTCCCATCCGTTTTGGCCGTGAAGAAGATTCGGGTTTTTGTCATCCCGCCAGAAAAGCCGATACCATCCCGTGGGTTGAACGACCCGGAACCATCGCTCATCCAGTTGCACAATATGGCTTTCGAGCAAGGGAATAAACCACCCGCTTCCGGCATAGGGCGACTCGGCCACGCTTTCCGAGCGAAAGATGGCAAAAAGCGGGAGGGTCAATCCGGAGCCACCATTCGCTTCGCCAAGCCGTTCCACGAGAAAGACATAGCCTTGATCGCTAACACCGGCAAAGTGACTTTGGGGTTCGTTCCAATGTAATCCACACGCGGCCCCTGAAGTTGGAAGCACGAAGGTGGATGCCAGCAACAGGGAGGCGATGATTCGCTTCAGGGGCTGTATCGGAAATCCGATCATCTTCAATTTCACCGATGACACGATTACTCCTGGTGGGGGCTGGAAGACGGAAGGGGAGAGCAAGTCGGTTCGGCTTGCATCACCGAAATTTCATGTGCGACAGGGCGCAACTCCCGTTGCGAAGGATTTGCCGGAGAGTGGGATGGCGGGAATGCCCCGTACAGGTAAATCACGGGAAGAAGCGCGCACCCTGACAAAAGCGGGAGTGTCAGGTCAAAAATCCTTCTTCTCCCACCGATCTCAACTTTGTCTGTATTTTCGTTCATGGCCAATTTCCCTAGCCAATTTCTTAAATGGGCTTTCCCTTCATGGATAAGCTCGGGTCAGGGTGATGTCTAATGCATGCATGGACAAGATAAATTTTTTCGCAGATGCGAACGGGCGCGTTGCAGTATAAAAGGAAATGATGAAAACCGCACTCAAACTTCCGCGTTCCGTCCAGCTTGACGCAGGCCGGGGTGGGCTGCCCCGGCTGGAGATCGCTTCGCCGTTGGCGCGGGCGCAGGTCTATCTGCACGGCGCGCAGATCACGCAGTTCGCCCCGACCGGAGGCGGGGCGATTCTCTTCGAAAGCGAGCGGGCGCGTTTCGAGCCGGGGAAGGCGATTCGCGGCGGGGCTCCGGTGATTTTTCCGTGGTTCGGGCCGCACCCCGAGGGGGAGGATAAACCGGCGCACGGCTTCGCGCGGACGCGGGAGTGGACGCTGGAATCGGCGACGGAAGAGGACGACGGAACGGTGGTGCTCGTTCTGCGGCTGGAGCCGGACGAGGAGGCGGTTGCGCTCTGGCCGGAGGGAGGGCGCGCGTGGACGCTGCGTCATCGCCTTACCCTTGGCACGGCACTGACGATGGAACTGGAGATTGAGAACGGCGGCCCCGCGCCGTTCCGCTGCGAGGAGGCGCTGCACACCTATTTCCGCGTCGGCGACATCCGCGAGGTCGCCCTGCACGGGCTGGAGGAGACGGAGTATCTTACCGTGATCGAAGACCAGCCCCGCAAACGCGAGGGGAGCGGCCCCATCCGGTTCACTGGCGAGACGGATCGCATTTATGTGAACACCGAGGCGAACCTTTCGATTCTCGATCCGGT
>CAZYVL010000015.1:26022-34499 GCA_964651005.1 uncultured Chthoniobacteraceae bacterium
ATCTCCACGCAAGGGGGCGCGGCAGTAGGCGGCGGGTTCTTTTCGGCGTTTGAGAAACTGGAGATTGGCGGTCTTCCGGAAGGACCGGCGGAAAACGCACCGGAGGAGCCATGCGATGCCGACGCTCCGCCCGCCAAACGTGGTCACGGCCGGGTGGTGCTCCGCCGCGAAACGGCGCACCGGGGCGGAAAGTGCGTGGTTGTCGTGGAGGGGTTTGACGCGGCTTTGGACGACGCGTTTCTGGAGGCGCTCCTCAAGCGGCTTCGCGCCGCCTGCGGCTGCGGGGGGACCGTGAAAGGGCGGACGCTGGAACTCCAGGGCGAACAGGCGACCCGCGCCCGCGCGCTATTGACGGCGGAAGGATTCCGGGTCGCGGGAGTGGGTTGAAGCGGGCTCCCGTTCCGCCGCGCCAGATTATGGCGATTGCGGTCGCGCCGTTCAGCCGCCGAGTGTGAAGCGGATGGGAACCGTGACCGTAGCGGAAACGGGCGTCGCCCCCCGGCGGGCCGGATTGAAGCGCCAGCGCGCCTCGACGGTGCCGCGCGCGCTTTCATCCAGCGCGGGATGGCCGGAAGAACGGGCCACCAGGACCGAAAGAACCCGCCCCCGCGCATCCACCTCGACTTTCAGCAGCACGACGCCCTCTTCTTTCTGCCGCCGCGCCTCCTCCGGGTAGGGCGGCTGCGGGTTGCGGAGGTAGCCGGGGGAGGCGAGGCCGTGGCCCGCGACCGCGCCAGCCGTTCCAGAGGGAAGCGATTCGTCTCCCGGGGTGGCGGAACCGCCGCCGGGATGGATCGCGGGGCGGGGCGGGTTGAGGCGGCGCGGGTTGGAACGACGGGGGACGGAAGCGTGATGAACCGGGGCTGGTGTGGGCGGTGGGGCCGGTGTTGCGTCAGGCGCGGGCGCACGAGCCAACGAATCGGGAGAGGGCGGTGCGGGTTCGGGAGTCGGCTGCGGGGTTGGGTCGGGCGATTCCGGCGATTCCGGCGGCGGGGGAGGCAGCGTCGGAGCCGGTTCGACCGGTTCCGCCTCGATCTGTTCTGGCTGGCTTGGCGGGCTTTCCGGGGCGTCGTCTCCCGCCGGAGCGGAGGCTACCAGCGCAACCTCCACGCCGGAAGGCACGGCCTCCATCGCGTACTGCGGCGGCGTGAGCGCCACATCGGGGCGAAAGCCGAAGAGAATCGCCGCATGAATGCCCACAGCCGCGAACAGCCCGAAGGCGTAGCCGTGGCGCAAGGAAGGAAGCGGACGGGAATACGGAGTCATGCGGCGGCCTCCGCGCCTGGGCGCAAACCGGTGTCACCGCGCGCGTTGCCGTCCTCCATCGTGGCCTGCTCCGCCCTCTACTGCAAGAGCCAGGTCAGCACCGCTTTCTGGGCGTGGAGCCGGTTTTCCGCCTCGGTGAAGATCACATCGGCGTGCGCCTCGACGATTTCGTCGGTGATCTCCTTGCCCCGGTAGGCGGGCAGGCAGTGCATGACGAGCGCCCCGGGGGCGGCGCGTTTGAGCAGTTCGGCGTTGATCTGGTAGCCGCCAAGCTGGGCGATCCGGTATTCCGCCTCGCGCTCCATCCCCATGCTCACCCAGACATCGGTGTAGAGAACATCCGCCCCGGAGGCGGCGGCCTGAACATCCTCGGTGACGGTGATGTTCGGGCTGGCGATCCGCTCCAGGAGTTCGGCGGGCGGCTGGAACGCCTTCGGAGCGGCGATGCGGAGCTGGAACCCGAGCCGCGCCGCCGCCCAGATCCAGGAGATCGGGACATTGCACGCGCCGTCGCCGATGAACGTGACGGTTTTCCCTTCCCAGCTCCCGAGCCGCTCTTCAATGGTGAAGAGGTCGGCGAGAATCTGGCACGGGTGCTCCGCGTCGGTCAGCGCGTTGACGGTGGGAATGCCGCCGTAGCGGGCGAAATCCTCCACATCGGCCTGCGCGTAGGTGCGGATGATCGCGCCGTGCAGCATCCGGCCCAGAACGCGCGCCGTGTCCTTGATCGGTTCTCCCCGGCCAAGCTGGATGTCGTTCGCGTTGAGGAAAAGGGCGTCGCCGCCGAGTTCGCGGACCCCCACTTCAAAGCTCACGCGGGTGCGCGTGGACGATTTGCTGAAAATCAGCGCCCAGCATTGCCCTTCGAGCGGCAGGTGCGCGTGGCGGCCCCGTTCGGCCTTGAGCGTTTTGGTCAGGGCGAGGATTTGCCGGATTTCCGCCGCGGAGAGCGACTCGAGGGAGAGCAGATGCTTCATGAGAAATGGGAGGCGAGGCCGAATGGGGGCCGAGTCAATCTAGTTAAGGGTTGGCAGGGGCCGGGGCGAGCGCCTGGCGGAGAATCGTGACAGCCCGGTCGATCTCCGCCCGGGTGACGTTGAGCGGCGGGAGCCAGCGGATGCAGTGGGTGCCGCTCGGAATGCTGAGCAGCCCCCGTTCGTGGAGCCGCCCGATGAGCGCGAGCGAGGGCGCCTGCCCCGGCTGGCAATGCCCGGTGCGTTCGGCGTAGTCGGCCACCAGCTCGAACCCGATCATCAGCCCGACGCCGCGCACATCCGCGAGGAGCGGGGAGCAGAGACCCGCCATCGCCTCCCGCGCGTAATGCCCCAGCTCGTCGGCGTTCTGGAGCAGCCCTTCCTCTTCGACGATGGCGAGGACTTCGTTGCCGACTGCGCAGGCGAGCGGCGTGCCGCCGTAAGTGGAGCCGTGGGAGCCGGGGCCGAGCAGGTCGGCAAGGCTGATCTCGCGGTTGTCCTTGAGCGAAATTTTCCGGTCGCGCACCCAGAACGCGCCGAGCGGGTAGCCGCCCGCGATCCCCTTGGCCCAGCTGATGGCGTCGGGCACGGCCTCCTCCCCGGCGAGCGTGCGCCAGGCGCACCAGTCGCCCGTGCGCCCGAGGCCGCACTGGATTTCATCAAGCATCATCAGCAGCCCGTGGTCGTCGCAGATCGAGCGGACGCTTTTGAGAAATTCCGCCGTGGCGGGCCGGACGCCGATCTCCCCCTGGATCGGCTCCAGCAGGATGGCGATCGTCTGTGGCGAGATGGCGGCGAGAAGCGCCGGGGCATCGTTGAAGGGGACGTGGCGGAAGCCGATGGGGAGCGGATCGAACCCTTTCTTGACCTTCTCCTGCCCCGTGGCCGCGATGCCCGCGAGCGTCCGCCCGTGAAAGGAACCCTCGAAGGTGAGGATTTCAAAACGGTGCTGGGCGTACTCCACCGGCTCGCCGATGGTGTGGCGGGGGAGCGGCGTGCGCGCCTCGTTGCCGTACTTGCGTGCGAGCTTGTAAAGGCCGTCGTTGGCCTCCGCGCCGGAGTTGGCGAAGAAGACCTTGCCGGGTTGCCCCGTCGCCTCGACGAGCCGCTTTGCGAGCAGCCCCTGGTTGCGCGTGTAGTAGAGGTTGGAGGTGTGCTGGAGCGTGCGCGCCTGCCGGGAGATCGCCTCGGCCACGCGCGGGTGGCTGTGGCCCACGGAGCAGACGGCAATCCCCGCGCCGAAGTCGAGGTACTCCCGCCCCTTGTCGTCCCAGACGCGGCACCCCTCTCCGCGTTCCAGCACGAGCGGGAAACGGCTGTAGGTGGGGATGACGTAACGGCTAAAAAGCTCTGCGGTATCCATGACAGGTAAAAAGAGGCGGCCCCGGAGCGTCAGGCGACGATCTCGGTGCCCACCCCGGAGTTGGTGAAGATTTCCAGAAGCAGCGAATGGGCGATGCGCCCGTCGATCATGTGCACTTTTTTCACGCCGCTCTCGATGGCGTGCATGGCGGATTGGACCTTCGGGATCATCCCGCCCTCGATGATTTCCTCGTCGATGAGGCGGTGCACGCCCGAAATTTGCAGCGTCGGGATGAGCGAGTCGGGCTGCTTCGGGTCGCGCATGATGCCGAGCACGTCGCTCAGGTAGATGAGCTTCGAGGCGCCGAGCGCGCAGGCGATCGCCCCGGCGGCGGTGTCGGCGTTGACGTTGAGCAGATCGCCGTTCTCCCCCCGGCCGATGGGCGAGATGACGGGGACGGTCTCCTCGGCGACCCACTTCTGCACCTGGGCGGCTTCGATGCCGACGACCTCGCCGACGTAGCCGAGATCGACCTCCTCGCGCTTCTCGTCGCGCTGCGGCGGGAGCCGGCGCGCCTTGAAGACCTCCTTGCCGGAGACGCCGACGGCGCGTCCGCCAAATTCATTGAGCGTGGAGACGATCCCCGGGTTGAGCACGCGGTCAAGCACCTCCTCGACGATCCGGATCGACTCCCCGCAGGTGACGCGCAGGCCGTTGACAAAGCGCGTTTTCAACCCCGCCTCGCGCATCTGCGTGGAGATCGCCTTGCCGCCGCCGTGGATGAGCACCGGGTTGATGCCGACCGCTTCGAGAAAAACCACGTCGCGCAGGAGGCGGTCCACGGTGTGCTCGTCCTCCATCGCGCTGCCGCCGTACTTGATGACGAAGAGCTGGCCGCGATATTTCTGGATAAAGGGGAGCGCTTCGATGAGGGCTTCGGCGCGGGCAATGTGCGAGTCGTATTGGGACATGGATGGCGTGGAAAAAGGGAAAGGAAAAGAGGAAAACGGGAAGGTGCGCCCGTGAAAAACGTGCGCCGGGCGGCTTATTCGCCGCGGTTGAGCTCGACGTATCGGGTCGAGAGATCGGTGGTGAACACCGTATGCTCCGCCTCCCCGAGGTGGAGATCCACCGTGATGGTGAAGCGCCGGTTGGCGACGACCTCCTGCAACTTGGAAAACGGCGTCGGCGCGGCGATGCCGTTCTGCACGGCGATCAGGCCGTCGTAATAAATATCGACCATCTCCTCGCGGATGCGGGCGTTGGAGTAGCCGATGGCGTCCATGATGCGCCCCCAGTTCGGGTCGCCGCCGAACCAGGCGCACTTGGTCAGCGTCGAGTTGGCGATCGCCTCCGCCGCCTTGCGGGCGTCCTGCCGGTTTTTCGCGCCGCGCACCTGCACGGTCACAAACTTGGTGACCCCCTCGCCATCCTCCACGATCATCCGGGCAAGCACGCCCAGCAGGTGGTTGAGCGCGTTCTGGAAGCGGGTGAACTCCACCTGGCCGCTGCGCAACGGCGGGTTATCCGCCGCGCCGTTGGCCAGCATGAGCACGGTGTCGTTGGTGCTCATGTCGCCATCCACGGTGATCCGGTTGAAGGAGTGTTCCACCGCGTCGGAGAGCGCCTGCTGGAGCAGCTTCTTGTCGATCACGGCGTCGGTGGTGACAAAGCAGAGCATCGTCGCCATGTTCGGGTCGATCATCCCCGCGCCCTTGGCGATCGCGCCGATGCGGATCTTGCGCCCGCCCGCCTCGAACTCGACCGCGCCTTCCTTGGGGAAGGTGTCGCTCGTCATGATCGCCTCGGCGGCGGCGTGGCTGCCGCTTTCGCACAACGCCTTGGGGGCGCGGCCAATGGCCTCCTCCATTTTTTCAATCGGCAGCGGAACGCCGATCCTCCCCGTGGAGCAGACGAGGACGCTGCGCTCCTTGAAGCCGAGCGCGCGCGCGGCGGCCTTCGCCATCCGCTTGGCGTGGTCGATGCCGATGACGCCGGTGCAGGCGTTGGCGTTGCCGCTGTTGGCGAGGATGGTGCGGGTCTCCCCATTGCGGAGATGCGCCTGCGAGAGACGCACCGGCGCGGCCTTGACCTTGTTGGTCGTAAACGTGCCCGCGCAGACCGCGGGGAGCGTGGAGTGGATCAGGGCGATGTCGGGCCGGGAGGCGTTCCCGGCCTTGATCCCGGCGTGGACGCTCCCGGCAAGAAACGCCTTCGGGGCGGTGACGCCGCCGGGGATTTCGAAAAAGGAGTCGGGCATGGTGAGTGGAAAAGCGGGGAAAGAGCGGAAAATGCGGCCCGTCGCTCAGAGCAGCGCAAGCGTTTCCTCAAAGCCGCACATCAGGTTGAAGCTCTGGACCGCCTGCCCCGAGGCTCCCTTGACCACGTTGTCGAGCGCGCTCAGGAGGAGGAAGCGGCCCGTGCGCGGGTCGTGCCGCCAGGCGATGTCGATGAAATTGGTGTGCGCGACGTTCTTGGTGTCGGCGGAGCCGTGCTCGCCCAGCAGGCGGACGAACGGCTCGTCCCGGTAGGCGTCCGCGAGCGCCTCGGCGAGATCGGCGGGCGTCACGCCGGAAGTGGCGGGCACCGTGTGCAGCGTGGAGATAATGCCCCGGTCGATCGGGATGAGGTGCGGGGCGAAGCCGATGACCACTGGCTCCCCGGCGGCGACGCCGAGTTCCTGTTCGACCTCCGAGAGGTGCCGGTGTTTGGGAATCCCGTAGGCGCGGGCGCTCCCGGTGCACTCGCAGAAAAGATAATCGATCTCCGCCTTGCGCCCCGCGCCGCTGACGCCGCTGAGGCTGGCGGCGAAAATGCCTTCGCGCCCGATTAGCTTGCGCCGGAGCAGCGGGGCGAGCGGCAGGATGAGGCTCGTCGGGTAGCAGCCGGGCGAGGCAACGAGGTCCGCTTTCGCGATAGCGTCGCGGTAAAGCTCCGGGAGGCCGTAGACGCTCCGGGCGAGAAGCTCGGGCGCGGGGTGCGCGCCCCGGTAGAACTCCGCGTAGACGGCGGCGTCCTTGAGGCGGAAATCCGCGCTCAGGTCGATCACCCGCAGCCCCGCTTCCAGCAGCGGCTTCGCGTATTCATGGGCGAGGCCGTGCGGCAGGGCGAGAAAGGCGACCTGCGCGCCGCTCCCGGCGACGGCGGCGGCGTCCGAGCCGGAAAACCGGACTTCGGAAAAGCGGCCCCGGGCAAAACGGGGATAAATCTCGCCAATGGAGCGCCCGGCATGTTGGCGCGAGGTCACGCAAACCAGGTCCACCCCGGGATGGCGCGCCAGGATGCGGATCAACTCCTGCCCGGAGTAGCCCGACGCCCCGACGATGGCGACTTTGACGAGATTCATGCGAACCGGCAGCATACGGCCACCCGGCGGCGTTTGAAAATGGGAAAATGCGGAGCGGCCCCTCCGCGCCAGGTCAGGCTTGGGTGAGGGACGCACCCAGGCGCTCCTCGGCGTCCGAAATGTCTTTTGGGATGGGCTTCGAAAGGTTTGGATTCGGGCGGCGTCTCCCTCTTTCTCTCGCTGCGGCGGCGCTGCTCGCGACGCTCGGGGTGGGGGCCGCCTTCAGTCTTTACGATGCGGAGCCGCACCCGCCCGCTGCGCCCGCTGCTTTTTCGCCCCGGAGCGATCGGGAGGCGGCGTTTCTCGCGCGCATCCGCCGCAGCGATCCCGACCGGCAGACGATCCTCATGGCGCGGTTTAACCGGCAGGGCGAACTCGGGGTGATCCTGGGGCGGAGGGTGCCGCTCGATTCCGTTTCGGCGTTGATGCGGGCGATGCTGGCCCGGATGGCCCGGGAATTTCCCGGTCGCGACCTGACCATCGTGGCGTACGCGCCCGCGACTCCTCCCCTGAAGGTCGGCACGGCGCATCTCAACGCCCGCACGCGCGGCATGAGCTACACCCCCGCCCGCCCCGTCCGGACAAGGTGAAAAGGAGGAATTATGGGAGAAACCATCGACGATTTTATCCGCCGCTTCGGCGGCGAGGCGGAAGGCGAAGAGGAACGCGCCAGCCAGGCAGAGCGGTTCTACGACAAATTCGTCTCGAAAAAGCCCGAAGACGAAGAGTTTGACCCGCAGGCGCTGCACGAGGGCGCGACGGAGTACCTCGGCAAGCTGCCCGATGACCAGTTCCGGGAGGCGGCCAGCCAGTCGTACTCCCAAATGGAACCCCGCGAGCGGCAAGGTCTCCTCGGGAGCCTGCTCGGGGCGCTCCGGGGCAGCGGGGTCGATCTCGAATCGATCGCGCGGTCGCTCGGCCTCAGCCAGACCGACCCGGACAAGATGGACCCCGACGACTACGCCCGGCTGGCCGACTACACGCGGCGCGAGCACCCGGAGGCGATGCGGCAGGTGATGGCGGACAAGCCGTGGTACCTCAAGGCGCTCGGGAACCCGGTGGTGCTCGGCGCGCTCGGGATGATCGCCGCGCACTGGCTGCGCGGAAAACGCGAAGAGCCGCGATAACGCCCCAGCCGGGAAGAGCCCGACTCTGAAAAACTTCCCCTGGAAAGGCAAAAAACAATGAAAACATCTGTTCTGACAGGAACTCTCGCCCTGGCGCTCGCCGTGGCATCCCCTTTCGCCACACAGGCCAAAACCAAGGAATTGCTGCCAAACCCGGCCATGCCGCACGGGATGACAAACCCGGCCTACCCCGGCCAGGCCGCCACGAAGGCAGAACGGCCACTCCCCTTCCACGGCAAAATCGGCAGCGTGGATGCCTACGGCAAAAAGTTCACCCTCTCCTCAAAAGAGGGACTGGGCCGGACATTCCGCGTGACCGGGACGACCGCGATTCTCAAGGAGGGAACCCCGGGGCGATTCTCCGACCTGGCGGCAGGCGAGGAGATCCGGGGTTCATACTGGAAGCGCGCCGACGGTTCGCTGGAGGCGAAGTCGCTGAAGGTCGGCCCGCCGACCGTGGC
>CAZYVL010000016.1:0-1506 GCA_964651005.1 uncultured Chthoniobacteraceae bacterium
AATGGTGCGCGATACAGGGTTCGAACCTGTGACCCCTACCGTGTCAAGGTAGTGCTCTACCACTGAGCTAACCGCGCATTTCCGGCCTTACCCCCTGCCGGGCTGGGCTGTCGGAGACGGGGAAGGTGGGGCAAACGCGGGGGAAACGCAAGCGGAAAAAGACGCTCCAAGAAATCGCTGATTGAGCCTGAAACTCTGGTCCGCAGAGTTTTTTACAGAGAGCCAACGACGGGATTCGAACCCGTGACCTGCTGATTACGAATCAGCTGCTCTACCGACTGAGCTACGTTGGCGTTTTCCGTTTGTTCTCCTCCCCTCCTCCAACACGTCGGAACGCCGGAAGGAGCACACCTCAAGAGCGCATAGGATTCCCACGCCTCGGAGGCGAAGGCAAGCGTTTTTCCGGAGCGTTGGGGCGAATGCCAGCTCCCGGTCCCCTCCCGCTGCCCGGCGTGCTTCCTCCTCTTCGGAGCCTTAGAACGCCGGAGGCCCGTCGGCCAGGGCGGCGGTTTCGGCGTCGCTCGCCGCTTGAACCTCCCCGATGTGCTCCCGCGCGATCTCTTCCAGCCCGGCGAGCGTTTCGAGCGCGGCGAATTTTCCCCGCAACGCCTTGGCCCCCGGCATTCCCCGCGAATACGCCATCAGCCGCGCGCGCATCGAGTGCATCGCCGGACGCTCCGCGCCCCGCCTTTCAATCGCCAGGGTGCAGTGCCGCCGGATCATGGACCACTGCGCCTCCAGCGGCGGCGGTGGCAGGAGTTCACCCGTGGCGAGAAAGTGCCGGATGTCGCGAAAGAGCCACGGCGCGGACATTGCCCCCCGGCCGATCATGATCCCGGCGATGCCGGTCTCCCGCTTCCGCCGCGCCACGTCGCCGGCGCTCTGGATGTCGCCGTTGCCGATGACCGGGATCGAGACGGCCTGGGCCACTTCGCCGATTACCTCCCAGTCGGCCTCGCCCGAATAGCCCTGGTCCTTTGTGCGGCCATGCACGGCAATCGCCTGGACGCCCGCTCCTTCCAGAATGCGCGCGGTGGTGGTGGCGTTGATCGAGTCGCGGCTCCAGCCGATGCGAATCTTCGCGGTGACGGGCGCGGGGGCGCTCGCCTTGACGACCGCGACGGCCACCCGCTCCAGAAGCGGACAATCCTTGAGCAACGCGGAGCCGCCGTTGCGGGTGACAACCTTATTCACCGGGCAGCCGAAGTTCAGGTCGATAAAATCGGGCCGCACCCAGTCGAGCACGTTCCGCGCGGCCTCGCCGAGATGCTCCGGCTCCGCGCCGAAAAGCTGGACGCCCAAGGGCCGTTCGCTCTCGTCGAAATCGAGATACTCCAGCGTCCGCTCATTGCGGCGGAAGATCCCCTCCGCCGAGACAAACTCCGTCACCATCACGTCCGCCCCCTGCTCCTTGCAGATCTGGCGGAAAATTTTGTCCGTCACCCCGGCCATCGGCGCGAGGTAAAGCGGGAACTGATTCTGGAACCACGGTAACATTGAATAACA
>CAZYVL010000016.1:1606-22875 GCA_964651005.1 uncultured Chthoniobacteraceae bacterium
TCCTGGGTGCCGACCACCGTGACCTCGGCGAACTCGCCCACGGGCGCTTCTCCAGTCAGATACACCTGGCAATCGACATCCGGGGCGTCGGCAAACGTACGCGCGCAGAACGGCTTGTCCACCAGAACGCGCAGCGTGCGCCCGACGAAGCTCTGCGCCACCTCCCGCGCGATCTCCTGCTGGAGCCGCATCGCCCGGCGGTAGCGCGATTTCTTCGTCGCGGCGGCGATCTGCCCCTCCATCTTTGCCGCGCGCGAGCCTTCCTCCCGCGAGTAGGGGAAAATGCCGAGCCGCTCGAAGCGCGTCTCCGCGATGAAGTCGAGCAGCCGCTGGAAGTGCGCCTCCGTCTCGCCGGGGAAGCCGACGATGAACGTGGTGCGGATCGCGATGCCCGGGATGCCCGCGCGAATCCTCCGGATCAGGCCGACGATGTGCTCGTCGGAGGTTTCGCGGCGCATCGTCTCCAGCATCGCCGGGTGGATGTGCTGCAACGGCATGTCCACATACCGCGCCACCTTGTCATTGCGCGCGATGCACTCGATCAACTCGTCGCTCCAGTGCGCCGGGTGGGTGTAAAGCAGGCGAATCCAGAAATCCCCCTCGATCTCCTGCAACGCGTCGAGCAGCCGCGTGAGCGTCGGCCCGCGCGAGGAATCGACCGGCTGCGTCGGGCCGGAGCGTTCCTCCCACTGGTCCATGCCGAAGTACGTGGTGTCCTGGCTGATGAGGTTGATCTCCCGGACGCCTTCGGCAACGAGATGGCGCACCTCGGCGACCACGGAGTCAATCGTCCGGCTGCGATGCCGCCCGCGCATCTGCGGGATCACGCAGAACGAACACGGGTGATTGCACCCCTCGGCGATCTTGGTGAAAGCGGTGTGCGCCGGGGTGAGCCGGAAGCGCGGCGTGTCGTAGTCGGGAATGTAAACCGGCTTGCGCGTCACGAGGTTGAGCGGCTCCCATACGTCATCGGTCAGCGGCGAAGGGCGCGCCAGCAGCCCCTCGATGATCGTCCCGGCGTCGGCCACCTGGTCAAGACCGATGAAGGCGTCCACCTCCGGCATCTCTGTCACCAGCTCCTTGGAAAACCGCTGGGCCATGCACCCGGAGACGATCAGCCTCTGGCCTGCCCGTCTGCGCAGCCCGCGCTCCTGGTGCGCCTGGAGGATCGCTTCGATGGACTCCTCCTTCGCCGAATCAATAAACGCGCAGGTGTTGACGATCAACACGTCGGCCTCCTCGGCATCGGCGGTGATCTCCATCCCGCGCTGGACGACGCCGCCGAGCATCACCTCCGCGTCCACGAGGTTCTTCGCACAACCGAGGCTGATGACCCCGACTTTGACCTTCTTTTCTTTCGTCATTGGCATTTTTTTAGCGTTCCGTTCTGGCGTGCCGGGGCGCGCCGGTCTGCCCAATCTGCTTCCCGTCGCTCGTGATCTGGAGCGCGCCGGGGTTGCGGCTCTCCACCCAGAAATGCCGCCCCTGGAAGTGCAGCGGCGCTTGATCGGGCTCCAGCCATCCGTCAAAGACGGGGGCGGACCCGCGCACGTCGCGCGTCACCCGCACCCGCGCCTTCTTCGTGGCGCGGATCGTGACCTCGCGCAGCGGTTCGGATTGCGGAGTGGGAGAAGGCGAGGAGGCTGGCGTCGGAGCGGCGGTCGCGGCAAGGGCGGGGGTAGCCGCCGCTGGCGCTGGCGCTGCCGGAGTGGCTCCGCCCGGGAGACGGTTCGGGTTCTCCCGGCCCGCCACCGCAGAGGGAGTGGCAACAGGGCTGGGAGCGATGGAAGGGCTGGCGGCAGGCGCTGCAACGGTTTGAGCCGGGGCCGGAATGGGAGCCGGAAAGGAACCGATCTCCGCCGCCGTGGCGAGCAGTTCGCGATCGCTCGCCTCGGGGTCGGCCACGGGCAGCAGCCCTCCTTCCGCGCGCACCTCCCCGGAACGCACCGGGGCAAGGTCCTTGGCCGGTTCAGTGGCTTCAGCCGCTTCAGTCGCTTTAGCTGCCTCAACATCCTCCGCCGGAGTGGCCGCAGCAGCCGGTGTTGGGTCGGCACTAGGTTCCGCCCCGTCCGGGGAAGGAGCCGGGGTGGCGGCTCCGGCCTCCGGGGTGGCGTTGCCCCGGTTGAGGAGCTGTTCGAGGCTCGGTAGCCGACGGAAGTCCAGGATCAAAAAGGCGGTCAGCGCGCCGATCGTCGTCGCGGTGATCAATACCCCGAAGGCGATCAGCCAGCGCGAGCGACGCCTCGGCTTGCGGCGGATCGACGCCAGAGCACTCCGCGAAGCGCCGATCGGCTTGGCCTCCACGCTCTTGAGATACTCGTACTCCCCGGTCAACACCGGGCGGCCAACGTCGATCACCGGGTATTTGGAAGCGTCCACGCCGAGGAACCTGGCGTAGAGCATGAGAAAATTCCGCGCGTACGCCAGGCTTGGGAAGTGGGCGTATTCATCGCGCTCCAGGTCGTCGAGGCGCTCGGGGTGAATTTTCGTCACCTGGGCCACATCCTGAAGGCTCAGTGTTTTCTGGAGCCGTGCTTCGCGCAAGGCTTTGCCAATGCTCGCTTCCATAGGGGCGTGATAAGGGGGGGGAGTGGTCGGGGCGTGGTGAGGACGGGGTTGGGAGAATTGCGGGGGGCGCTTGAAGCGTTCAGGGATGGGCGTTACACGAGTTCGTCGAGATCCACCAGGATTTCACGCGGCTTGGCTCCCTCCCCGGGGGCGACATAGCGGCGCTGCTCCAGAATATCGACCACGCGGGCCGCCCGGGTGTAGCCGAGCCGCAGCCGCCGCTGGAAGAGCGACGTGCTGGCCTTTTTCTCCTGACGCATGATTTCGATACATTTTTGAACCAGCTCTTCGTCCTCCTCGGAGATCTCCTCCGGCTCGTTGTCGCTGCCGGAAAGGCGCTCGTGGATCTCCTGGTTGAAATCCTGAGTGCCCTGCCCGGCGGAAAACTCGACGACGCGGCGAATCTCTTCGTCGGTGACAAAGACCCCCTGGGCGCGGGTCATCCGGGAAGTCCCCGGGGGGACATACATCATGTCTCCCTGCCCAAGAAGCCGCTCGGCTCCTTTTTCATCCAGGATGATGCGGGAATCAAGCCCGCTGGCGACCTGGAAAGCGATCCGCGTCGGAATGTTCGCCTTGATGACCCCGGTAATCACGTCGGCGCGCGGCGTCTGCGTGGCGACGATCATGTGGATCCCCGCGGCGCGGGCCATCTGCGTGATGCGCGCAATCGCGCTCTCCACGTCGGCGGGGGCGGTCTGCATCAGGTCCGCCAGCTCGTCGATGATGACGACGATGTACGCCATCGCCCTCTCGGGGATCTCGATCTCGTCGTCGCGCCGCACACGGATCGGGATCGACCGGGGCGCTGGCGCTGCTTCCTCTTCGGCCCCGGGTTCGCCCTCCGGCTCCTCCCACGGCGCTTTCTCCTCCGGTGCGGCCTCCTCCTCCGTGGCGGCTGCGGCCTCCGCTGCCTCGTCAAGCTCGCGCTGCGACTTCGGCTTGGGGCGCGCGTTGAAGCTGGCGATGTTGCGCACCCCCGCCTTCGCGAAAATCTTGTACCGCTTCTCCATCTCGTCGATCACCCAGCGCAGCGCGAGCAGCACTTTTTTGGGATCGGTGACCACCGGAATGGCCAGGTGCGGCAGCGCGTTGTAGACCTGCATCTCGACCACCTTCGGGTCGATCATGATGAACCGGAGTTCATCCGGGGTGAACCGGTAGAGGATCGATGCGATGATCGAGTTCACACAGACGCTCTTGCCCGAGCCGGTCGTCCCCGCGATGAGCAGGTGCGGCATGGCGGCCAGATCGCCCAGGATCGTCTTGCCGTAGACATCCTTGCCGAGCACGAGCGGGATCTTCGCCTTCGTGTTCTGCCACTCCGCCGCGTTCAGGAGTTCGCGCAGCGTCACCTTCTGCTTGCGCGAGTTGGCGATCTCGATGCCGACGGTATCCTTGCCCGGGATCGGCGCGAGGATGTTGATCCGCTCCGCCCGCGTGGCCCGCGCAAGGTCGCGCTCCAGGCTGACGATCTTGTCCACGCGCACCCCCTTGGCCGGGTAAACCTCGTAGCGCGTGATCGTCGGGCCGCGTGTGATGTCGCCCGGGGCGACGGCGATCCCAAACTGGGCGAGCGTATCGACGAGCGTCGCCTGGAGCTTGAGCATCTCCGCCGGGTCGGCGGCGGCGCGGTCGGACTCGTCGAGATCGTCGAGCAGATCGACCTCCGGCAGCCGGTAGTTGTCCAGCGGCGCGCTCTCCTGAAAGGCCAGCCCGGATGCTTTCTCTTTCTTCACCGGCTCGGGCTTGCCACGCGGCGGGAGCGCCGTCGTGTCGATCACCTGCGGGGCGGGGCGATCCGGGTCGAACTCCGGCCCCGTGTTCTGCTCCTCCTCCGGCTCCGCCTCTCCTGCCTCCTCGCCGCTGCCGCGCCCGGCGGGTTCGGCGATTCTGACTCCCTTGCGGGCAAGCTGGCGCTCCAGCTTGCGCTGCTGCGTCTCCAGGCGCTTCTGTTCGAGTTCGAGCCGCTGGCGTTCATCCGCCCGCGCAAGCCGCCACTGCCGGTAATGCTCCAGCAGCACGGGGATTTGCGCCATCCCCTTGCGGAGCAGAAGCACCGGGTGAATCCCCGTCATCTGCACCAGGCTCGCCAGATAAAGACACCCGAGAAGGATCGGCGAGCCGTACGGGCCAAAGAGCGGGTATAGGCAGCGCGTGCCCAACCAGTACCCCAGCTCGCCCCCCGGGCCGCGCACCTTCATGATATGGTGCCACTCCTGGAGCGAAAACGTCTGCATCTGCAAGAGGCAGGCCGCCGAGAGAAGAAAAACCAACGCCCACGGCAGCCGCCGCAGCGCGCGGAACCCGGGGTTCATCAGCTTCGCCGCGCCACAGCCGAAGACGATCACGGCAACCAGATACGACGCCGCCCCGAACAGAAAATAGAAGAGGCAGGCGACAATCGCCCCCACCTTCCCGGCGAAGTTATGCACCGCCGCGTTGGTTGCCGTGCCGGAGGCGAGCGGAAACCAGCCCGGGACATCCCGCACCTCGTACGAAACGAGCGCCAGGAAGAGCAAGGTGCCCAGCCCGAGCAGAATCAAGCCAGTCACCTCGTGGAAGAGGCGGCTTTCTTCATGAAAGGGACGGTTTTCGGAAACGCGGGGCATCCGGGCGAGTCTAGCCACCCCCTCCCCCGGCTTTCAAGGTTGCAGAACACCGGGTTCTCTCCGGCCCGAGGAAGCCCCTTGCTCCCCGGCCCTCCGCTCCCGTAGATTCCTCCCCAACGCCGATTCCACCCGATGCATCTCACCGAACCGATCACTTTCGAACCCCTCTTCATGGAGCGTGTCTGGGGCGGACGCCGCCTGGAAATGCTCTTCGGCAAAAAGCTCCCTCCGGGCGTGCGGATCGGCGAATCGTGGGAACTCGTGGACCGCGAGGAGGCGCAGAGCGTGGTCCACTGCGGGCCGCTCCGGGGCAGGACGCTCCACGAACTCTGGACCGAACACCGCGAGGCGCTCTTCGGCAACCGCCACGCCGCGCTCGGGCCGCGCTTTCCCCTGCTGGTCAAACTCCTCGACGCCGAGGAGCGCCTTTCCGTGCAGGTACACCCGCCCGCGGCGATCGCCTCCACGCTCGACGGCGAGCCGAAGACGGAGATGTGGTTCATCGCCTGGGCACAATCCCAGGCCGACCTGTACGCGGGGCTTCGCCCGGGCGTCTCGCGCGCGGCGTTCGCCTCCGCGCTGGCGGAGGGGAGCGTCGCCAGTCTGCTACACCGCCTCCCGGCGCGGACGGGAGACTGCCTCTTCATCCCGAGCGGACGCGTCCATGCCATCGGCGCGGGCAATGTCATCGTGGAAGTGCAGCAAAACAGCGATACCACTTACCGCGTTTTCGACTGGAACCGCACCGGCCTCGACGGCAAGCCGCGCGCGCTCCACATCGAAAACTCGATGCGCTCCATCGACTTCGAAGACACCGCGCCGGAGTTCCAGCCCGCCGGGGGGGAGCCGCTCGTGGAGTGCGCGTTTTTCCGCGTCGAACACTGGAGCCTCGACGCGCCGCGCGAAGCCGTCCCCGCCGGGGAGTTTGCCATCCTCACACCGCTCACCGGCGCGGTGCGATGTGGCGGGCGGGAGTTTGGGCCGGGGAGCTTTTTCCTCGTCCCGGCAAATCTCGCCGCGCGCGAACTCGCCCCCGCTGCGCCGGGCACGACGCTGCTGCGCACCACGATTCCATAGAGAGTTTCACCAGCCCGCCCGTCCGCCGGAGGCCGTTTCACTTCCCGCCGTTCCACCACCGGGAAAGCCGCTTGCCCGGCGCGCCGGGGAGCGCCTCGTAGTGCGAGGTGTCGTTAAAGAGCGTCAGCCGCGCATGGACGCTCCCGCGAAAATCGACCACGTTGAGCGCGGCAGGGCTTTGGTCGAGATTGTCGCGGTAGCGGCGCGGGTCGAACCCGAGCAGCGAACTGAGCAACAGCCGGATCGTCGCCTTGTGGGAAACCACCAGCACCTGCTCGTCCGGGTGCGCGCGGACGATCTCCACCAGCGTCGGCAGCGCACGCGCCGTCACGGCGAGGCCGCTTTCGCCCCCTTCCGGGGCGAAGTTGTACGGGTCTTCCTCCCACGCAGCCGCCTCCGCCGGGTAACGTTCGTCCACCTCCCGGCGCGTCAGGCGTTCCCAATGCCCGTGCGAAATCTCCCGCAGCCCCTCGCGCGGCTGCACCTCCAGGGTGTGCGGAGCCGCCAGGAGGGCGGCGGTTTCCATCGTGCGCCCCTTGGGCGAGGCGTAGACCGCCGCGATCGGCACGTCCGCGAGCCGTTCGGCAAGCCGCCGCGCCTGTTCGCGCCCCTCGTCGGAGAGCGCCACGTCGGTTTCCCCGGCGAAACGGTCCTCGCTCGTCAGCACCGTCGCCCCGTGCCGGACAAGGTGGATGCGCGTGCGGGGATGGGGATGAGCGGAAGGCATGGCGTGTTTATTCCTGCCGCAGCGCCTTCACCGGGTCCAGCCGCGCCGCGACATAGGCCGGGATGAGCGCGGCGAGCGAGCAGATCACAAACGCGCTCACGCAGATGAGCGCCACGTAGTGCGGCACCACCTCCGCGGGAATGCGCGAGAACTCGTAGACATTCGCCGGAAAGACCTCGATCCCAAGCTGCTGTGCCAGCCAGTCCTTGAACTCGTTGCGGTAGCGGATGAGCGTCATGCCGAGCGCCAGCCCCGCCGCGTTGCCAAAAAGGCCGACGATCATCCCCTGGCTGAGAAACACCCAGACGATCTGCCCCGTGGACGCCCCCAGCGCCTTCATGATGCCGATGTCGCGCGTCTTTTGCGCCGTGACGGTAATGAGCGTGTTCATGATCCCGAACGCCGCCACGATGACGATGAACATCAGCAGAAAAAACATCACGTTGCGCTCCATCGCGATGGCGTTGAAGAAGCTGCTGTTGATCTCCTCCCAGGTCTGCGCCACCGTCCCCGGCGGGCTGTTGGCCAGCAGCGCGTCGCGGATCGGCCCGGCGCGGTTCGGGTCCGCCGTGCGCACGCCGATGCCGCTCAGCGTATCCTCTTCATCCAGCCCGTAAAGCTCCTGCGCGACGTGGAGCGGGACGAGGAAAAACGAGGCGTCGTAAATGTAGCGGCCACTCTCGAACGTGCCGACGACGGTCAGCTCCTTCGGGAGCACCAGTTCCTTGAGGTTCTCCAGCTCCTTCGGGTTATCCTCGGCGCGCTGGATGGTGTCGAGCACGTTGCCGACGTTGCGCGGCGAATAAAACGTCACCTTGTCGCCGATCCGCACCCCGAGTTCGCGCGCCAGATCGACGCCGACCACCGTGGTGTCGCCATCGAGGATCAGCTTGCCGTCGGTCTTCGGGTCGCCCGTGCGCACGAACTGGCCGATCCGCGTCACCTTCTCCTCCAGTTCCGGATCGACCCCCCGGACCACCGGCGCGCGCCTGCGCCCCTGGAAGTCCACAATCACCGGCCCCTGCACGTACGGCGCGGCCGCCACGACGCCCGGCGTCGTCTCGATCTTCGCCATCAGATCCTGCCAGTCGTGCACGGATCCCCCCTCGGTGCGCACCAGGATGTGCGGGTCGAACCCGAGCACCTTCCGCCGCAGTTCCAGGTCGAACCCGGTCATCACGGAGATGACCAGGATGAGCACCGTGATCCCGAGCATCACCCCGATGATCGAGATCAGCGTGATGATGCTCACGAAAGTCCGCTTCGGCTTGAGATAGCGAAGGGCGAGAAACAGGCTGAAGGGTGATTTCACGATACGAAGGGCTGGCTCGCAAGAGAGTTGCAGGTTCCCGCCCCGCGCGCAACCCGAACGCTCTGCGGTTTTTCACCCCCCGTCGCCCTTCTCCCGGCGGCCCATTGCAAAGACCCGGCTCCCCGGAAAGCGCCGAAGCAGGGCCACGCGCCGACATGCGTTCCTCCCAAAGCCCGGGGCTTTTAACTGGCCTTGGTCGTGGAATCGCCTATGAAATGGAGCGAGAGGAGATAGGAGAAATCCCATCATTTTGATCCGTTGCGATCCAATGTCGGCGAACCAGTTCAGATCCCATGAAAACACCCCTCGTTTTTCTTCTGATGATCGGCATGTTGACTCAAGCCCCCGCGAGCCAACCTATGGCTGAATATCCAGATACGCTAATCTATCTGAAATCTGCAAAAGCGATCTCCCCGGCGCCTGAAACCGCCATGCGGATCGCCCGATCCTGGGACAAAGTGATTTTAAATCCTGACGTCCCCCCTCACGACACCAGCACAAAAGCGGCAACCCAGCCGTCCAATCCATATGACTGCGTTGTGAGTGAATATAGTTTCAACGGGATCAGAATCACCACGAAACAAACATTCAGTGTGTGGTTTGCCGAAATAACCCCCGTCAGCAAAGATGCGGACTTATCCAAAACCTTATTTTCGCTATTGAAGTTGAAATCAACGTCAGGGGATGGAGTATTCAACCAGATCAAGAATGGAACAGCCGAAGATCAAAAGCTCACCGGGCAAGACTCGGCAGTGTACGAATATTCAAATAAATCCGACCATACGGGCAATCCAACCTGGAGAAGCGAATTGCGCGTTGTCAGGAATGGCCCATCCATCCATGTATGGACTCTAAAGTTGGATGAACAACCCATGGCAGCCGTAATGGGATATGACGGCAGGTTTAATGAAAACTGGTTCGCGCGTCTGGGGCGCTCTCGTGTTAAATCCCGCAGGGAATAAGGCGAAACGAAGACGGCGGCTGCGTTGCCGCAGCGGAGATTTCAACGATGCGACAAGCCGCTATGAAGAGGATTTATAAACGAGCCTGACCTCCCGCAAGCTCTTGTCCGTCACCAACCCGCTCTCGATCCTGAAACAGGCCTGATAGGATTTCCCGCCAATCCAGCAGATGAAACCAAGAATGCCCTCTCGCGGGGCGGCCTTGTCCACTCTGGAAACGGAAGTCCCCGGTTTGATTTCCTTGTAACGATCAAAGGATATTTCTTTCACTCCCCACAGTTCCGTTTGCTGCGGCGGTTGGTGCCACGACTTCGGCGCGCCCGCGTCCCGCGCTCCGGGATTTGCACAAGCCGTCATGCCCACGGGAAGCATTCCAGCCGCGAGCGGTCCCAAAGCGTTTTTCAGGAGAAAGCGCATCGCCAGTGCACTCCCGCACAGAAGCCGCCGCCTCTTCCCCTCCACGCTCACTTCGCCCCCGAGACCACCTCGTTGAGCTTGAAGATCGGCAGGAACATCGCGATGACGATGCCGCCGACGATGACGCCCAGGAAGACGATCAGGAACGGCTCGATGAGGGAGGTGAGCGCGTCGAGCAAGGCTTCGATCTCCTCATCCCAGAAGTCGGCCATCTTCTCCAGCATGGCGTCGATCTTGCCGGTCGCCTCGCCTGCGGAGATCATCCGCAGCATCATCGGCGGAAAGATCGTCTGCCGGGTCATCGCCACGGAGAGGCCATCGCCCTTTTCCACGTCGAGCGCGACGCTCTTGATCGCCCTTTCCACCACGGTGTTGCCGGAGGTCTCCCCGACGATGGACATGACATCGAGGATCGGCACGCCCGCCCGGATGAGCTGCGCAAAGGTGCGGGCAAACCGGCTCATGCAGATCTTGTGCACCAGCGGGCCGAAGACCGGGAGCTTCAGCTTGTAGCGGTCCCAGAGTTCCGTCCCGCTTTTCGTTTTGAGAAAACTGCGGATCGCGTAAAAAATCCCGCCCAGGATGAGCAAGATCCAGTACCAGTTGTGGCGCACCCCGTCGCTGATGTCCATGAGGAGCTGGGTCGGCCCCGGGAGCTTCGAGCCGAAGTCGGCGAAAATCTTGCCGAAGACCGGGACCACCTTGACGATCAGAAACGTCGTGATGAGCAGGGCGATGCAGATGACGATGACCGGGTAGGTCATCGCGGATTTCACCTTCTTCTTGAGCCGCGCGCTCGCTTCCAGGAAGCCCGCCAGCCGGTCGAGAATTTCCGAAAGCATGCCGCCGGTTTCCCCCGCCTTGACCATGGAGATATAGAGGCGGGAAAAGACCACCGGATGCTTCGCGATCGCTTCGTTAAAGGTGTCGCCCTGCTGCACGCGGGCGGTGACTTCGCCGATGACCGCGCGCAAAGCGCCCTGCCTGCGGGGGTCCGTCTGCTCGTAAAGGGCCGTGAGCGCGGAGACGAGCGGCAGGCCCGCTTCGACCATCGTGGCCAGCTGCCGGGTGAAGAGGACCAGATCGGCATCCCCCACCTTGCGCACCTTCGTCCCGGAACGCTTGAGCGCGCGCTCCTGGATGGAGAGCACCATCAGCCCCCGGCCCATCAGCACGGTGACGGCGTTTTCCTCGTTGATGGCCTCGGCAACGCCGGAGACGATTTTTCCCTGCGGATCACGGGCTTGGTAGGCAAAGGTCATCATAAGCGGGAGGGGAACGGGATGGGGCGGGTTCGGTTCAGGGACCGGGTAGCCCCGAGTATAAGGGGGCGAAGGTTTTGACGACGAGGAAAATGCATGAACCATGCCAGCCCGGCGGGGACGGGAAGGGAGGGGAGGGCGGCGCTCCGGGTCTCCTGTAAAAACCGCTTGCCAAGAGGGCGATCTCGTCGATACTGGCCGCTCCAGAAAATCAGAGTTATGGCAACAATGACCAAAGAAATCCAGGGCTTCGGGCAGCACGATAAGGACACGGGCAGCGCCGACGTACAGATCGCCCTCCTCACCCAGCGCATCACGCAACTGACCGAGCACCTGAAGCAACACACCAAGGACCACGCTTCCCGGCGGGGGCTTCTGATGATGGTGGCCAAGCGCCGCAGCCTCCTCGACTACCTGAAGCGGACGGCGAACGAACGCTACAAGACCGTCCTTGAGAAGCTCAATCTCCGCAAATAAAGCTTTTTCCGGGCAGCCACGGGCCGGGTTCTCCCCGGCCCGGGCTCGTTTCCCCGGGGCAAAGAGGCCAATCCCAATATTGGGTGGCCTGGGTGGCGCAACGCGGAGAAGTTCGCCCGCCACCCTCGGTTCGCCTCATTTTTCCGCCTGAAAATCCGGGAACCGACCGCTTCGGCCCTCAGGCTCAATCCAACCCTCCGCGCCGCAGAAGCGGCGTGGAGCCATCCAACAAAACCCAGACGCGAAACCGGAAGGCGTTGCCGGAGGTTGATGAGAGCGATGAAGTATGAACTCAGAAGTAGGGGCCGGGTGCATCCCGGAGCCGTACTTCTCACTTCATAAGTCATCCCTCTCTCGGCTCCGGTGATGACCCGGCGGTGCCGCGTTGCCATTGCAACACTGCAACAACACTGCAACCATGCATCATCTCATCTCCGTAAACGTCGGGCCTGAGCCCATCGTCATCGAAACCGGCAAACTCGCCAAACTCGCCGACGGGGCCGTCACGGTCCGCAGCGGCGAGACGATCGTCTTCGTCTCCGCCGTCTCCGCCACCTCCCTCAAGGAAGGGCAGGACTGGTTCCCGCTCACCGTCGATTACCGCGAAAAAGCCGCCGCCGTCGGCAAGTTCCCCGGCGGTTATTTCAAGCGCGAAGGCCGCCCGACGGAAAAGGAAATCCTCACCGCGCGGATGACCGACCGCCCCCTGCGCCCCCTCTTCCCGAAGGGGTATCTTTACGACACGCAGATCATCAGCGTTCTGCTGAGCGCCGACGGCGAGCACGACCCGGACATCCTCTCCATCAACGGCGCGTCCGCCGCGCTGATGGTTTCCGACATCCCGTTCGCGGGCCCCGTCGGGGCGGTCCGCATCGGCCGCGTCGATGGCCAGTTCGTCGTGAACCCGGGACACTCCCAGCGTGTCCGCAGCGATCTCGACCTCGTGTACGTCGGCAATGAAAACGACGTCATCATGATCGAAGGCTCCGCCGATGAGCTTCCCGAAGAGGAGTTTATCAAGGCGCTCGAATTTGCGCAGCCCTACGTCAAGCAGATCGTGGAGGCCCAGAAGGAACTCGCCGCGCTCGTCAACAAGCCCAAGCGCCAGGTCCCCCTCCTCCTCGTCCGTGACGAACTGCTCGAAATCGCCTACCAGGTGGCGGGCAGCCGCATCGAGTCGGCCATTTACACCCCGAGCAAGGTGGAGCGCAGCAAGGCCGTGGAAGCCCTGCGCGCCGAGGTGAAAAAGGCGATCCTGGAAAAATTCCCGGAAGCAGCCTCTTTCGAGATCAACCAGGCGTTCGACTACATCCAGAAGAAGGCGTTCCGCGTCAGCACGCTCGACCGCGGGGTGCGCCCCGATGGCCGCGGCTTCCGCGATCTGCGCCAGCTCACCGCCGAGGTCGGCCTGCTCCCGCGCTCGCACGGCTCCGCCCTCTTCTCGCGCGGCGAGACCCAGACGGTGGCCCTCTCCACGCTGGCACCCGCCGACGAGTCGCAGATGCTCGACGCCTACACCGGCGGCCCGGCGGAGAAGCGCTTCATCCTGCACTACAACTTCCCGCCCTTCTCCGTCGGTGAGACGGGCCGCACCGGCAGCCCCGGCCGCCGCGAAATCGGCCACGGCGCGCTGGCGGAACGCTCCATCCTCCCGGTCATCCCGGCGGAATCGGATTTCCCGTACGCCATCCGCATCAGCAGCGAGATCATGGAGTCCAACGGCTCCACCTCGATGGCCACCGTCTGCGCGGGCGTCCTCGCGTTGATGGACGCGGGCGTGCCGATCAAGAAGCCGGTCGCGGGCATCTCCGTCGGCCTCGTCACGGAGTTCGATGGCGATCGCCTCGTCCGCTATTCCACGCTCACCGACATCCTCGGCTCCGAGGACCACTTCGGCGACATGGACTTCAAGCTCTGCGGCACCGACACCGGCATCACCGGCTTCCAGCTTGACCTCAAGCTCCCCGGCATCAGCCACAAGATCCTCGCCGAAGCGATCGTCCAGGCCCGCGAGGCCCGGGGCACGATCCTCGGCGTCATGGCGGGCGCGCTTGCCGCGCCGCGCAAGGAACTGAGCGTCTACGCCCCGCGCATCGAGACGATCAAGATCCCCGTGGACAAGATCGGCCTCCTCATCGGCCCCGGCGGCAAGACCATCAAGGGGATCGTCGCGGAGACCGGCGCGGAGATCAACATCCAGGACGACGGCTCCGTGAACATCTACTCCGCCAATGGCGAAAGCCTCCAGCGCGCCAAGGAGATCATCGCCGGGATGACCAAGGAGATCGAAGTCGGTACGCTTTACCAGGGCACCGTGGTTTCGACCAAGGAGTTCGGCGCGTTCGTCGAAGTCCTCCCCGGCAAGGAGGGGCTTGTCCACATCTCCGAGCTGGCCGACTTCCGCGTCAACCGGACCGAGGATGTCGTCCGCATCGGCGACGCCATCTGGGTCAAGTGCATCGGCATCGACGAAAAAGGCCGCGTGAAGCTCAGCCGCAAGGCGGCGATGAAAGAGCGCAACGAAGCCGCCGCAGCCGGTGCTACCGAAGCGGGCGCAACCGAAGCGGGCGCGACCGAAGCGAACTGACGCACACCAACACGCACTAACGCCAACTGATGCGCGAGGCTCCCGCCTCGACCTGCATTCCAAAGACGCCGCACGGAGAACCCCTCCGCGCGGCGTCCGCGTTTCGCGATCCCGCGTTCTCCCGCACCATCACGCCACGGCGTGTTCCTTCGCCTGGACGTTGATCTTCTCCGCGATCGTGGTGAGCTTTTTATCGGCCTCGGCCTCCTCGTGGATGGTCTGGTCGAGCAAGGTTTCATCCTGTCGGAAGCCAAGCAGCCCGGCGAAGGTCCGCGCGCACCCGTACGCGGCGATCTCGTAGTGCTCGACGCGCTGCACCGCCGCGATGATCCCGGCGTCCATCACATCGGTCTGGGCATCCTCGTCCAGCCAGTCTTCGCCTTCCTCGATGATGCCCTCGATCCCCTTGCACTTCGAGCCGCGGGTCGATTTCCCCATCCGCTCGAAGATTTGCTCGATCCGCTCGGCGTGGCCGCGCGTCTCCTGCAAGTGTTTTTCCAATGCCTGCCGGAGTTCGGGCGAGGTGGAGTGCTTGGCCATTTTCGGCAGCGCGCGGAGAATCTGCTTCTCGGCGCTGTAGAGATCCTTCAGTTCGTGAAGATAGAGGTCTTGAAGAGTTTCGTAGTCCATTTACTCTCGGTAACGCAACGCCGTCACCGCACGGCTGTAGGCTTCGGGCCCCACCGTTTCCCCGCTCCCTCCCTCCCCCCTCCCGCCTTTTTATGAAAGTGCTCTTTCTCACCAACGAATACCCGCCCCACGTCTACGGAGGCGCGGGGGTGCATGTCGATTACCTCTCCCGCGAGCTGGCCCGGCTCGTGGATGTGGAGGTGCGCGCCTTCGGCAAGCAGGAGGAGACGCATGCTCTCCCCGGCGGGCACTCGCTCGACGTGCGGGGCTTCCCCCTCGATCCCGGCGGCTACACTTGCCCCGCGCCGCTCAAGTCGGTCTTCGGCGCTCTGGAGCGGTGCACCGCCTTCAACACGGCGGGGATCGACGCCAGCCTGGCGCATTGCCATACCTGGTATTCCCACTGGGGCGGCATCCTCGCGAAGCTCAACTACGGGCTGCCGCTCGTGCTCACCGTGCACTCGCTCGAACCGTTGCGCCCGTGGAAGCGCGAGCAGCTCGGCAACGGCTACGACTTCACCTGCTGGCTGGAGCGGACCGCCCTTGAAATGGCCGACGCCGTGATCGCCGTTTCCGCTGAAACCCGCGCCGACGTGCTCCGGCTCTTCAACGTGAAGCCGGAGCGCCTCCACGTCATCCACAACGGCATCGACCTTGACGAATACCGCAAGAGCGCCTCGCAGGAAGCCCTCCGGCGGCACGGGATCGACCCGTCCGTCCCGTACCTCCTTTTCGTGGGCCGCATCACGCGGCAGAAAGGGATCGTCCACCTCGTCAACGCCATCCGGTACATGAACCCGGGCTTCCAGGTGGTGCTCTGCGCGGGCGCACCCGACACGCCGGAGATCGCCGCCGAGATGAAGGCCGCCGTCGCCGCCGTGGACCGCCCGGGGGTGATCTGGATTCAGGAAATGCTGGAGCGCAAGGCCGCCGTGGAACTCTACTCGCACGCCGCCGCCTTCTGCTGCCCTTCCATTTACGAGCCGTTCGGGATCATCAACCTGGAGGCGATGGCGTGCGAAACCCCGGTGGTCGCGAGCTCCGTCGGGGGGATCAAGGAAGTCGTCGTCGATGGGGAGACGGGGTTCCTCGTCCCCGTGCGGCAGAGGAACGAAAGCCCGTTCGAGCCGGTGGCGCCCGACGAGTTTGCCCGCGATCTCGCCGCGCGCGTCAACACCTTGATGGCCGACCCTGCCCTGCGCGAGAAGATGGGCAAGGCGGGCCGCCGCCGCGTGGAGGAGAAATTCGGCTGGGAGGCCATCGCGCGGCAGACGGTGGCGCTCTACCGGGAAGTGCTCGCTACGCCTTCGGCGCGCGCAGCGTCAGGTGGATGATCTCCGCCGGAGCGCCGATGCGCAGCGGGAACCAGTTGCCAACCCCGTTGGAGACCACGAGCGAACCGGCCCCCGCCGGGTTGGCGGCGTCGCGGGTGTAAAGCCCGGACCAGTAGCGGAAAAGGATCGGCCCCGCCCCAAGCTCTTCGTTGAGCATCAACTGGCCGCCGTGCGTGTGCCCGGAGAGCGTCAACGGAATGTCCTGGGCGTGATCCCAGGCGTGCGGATGATGCGCGAGGAGGA
Source organism: uncultured Chthoniobacteraceae bacterium (assembly GCA_964651005.1). Lineage (GTDB taxonomy): Bacteria > Verrucomicrobiota > Verrucomicrobiia > Chthoniobacterales > Chthoniobacteraceae > DATMFV01. Next base: position 17,815 of record CAZYVL010000016.1, read on the forward strand.
TCGGGAAGGCCGACGGATCGCGGTTCCGCAGCAGCATCTCCGTGGAACGGCCGAGCGCGTATTCGCCCTTCCATTGCTTTTTGATGCTGTTGCCCGGGCCGTTCCAGCAGAGGCCGAGCAACTGGATCGGAACGCCACGGACTTCCAGTGTCCGGGCTTCGTTGAGGAGGAGCGTCAGGTTGGGGGCGGATTTGACGCGGGTGCGGAATTCGAATGGATCATCGATCAGGTCGTGGTTGCCTTCGCAGAGCACGATCGGGCTGTCCACGCGGGCCAGCATTTCGAGCGCGGCGGGCAGCCACGCCAGCGAATCGTTCACGAGATCGCCGGTGAAGATCACCATCTCCGCCTTCAAGGCGTTGGTCACATCGGAGACCTTCTGCAACACCTCGCCGTGGCTGAAACGGCCCACGTGCGTGTCGCTCACGTGCGCGATCGTCAACCCGTCGAGTGCGCGCGGAAGCTGGGGAATCACGGTCGTCAGGCGGCGCACGCGAAAGTGCTGGATCTGCCGGCTGGCGATCGTGCTGATGGAGACGTTGAAAAACGGCGGCGTGAGCGCCACCCCGGCGCTCAGGAACTGGCGGCGGGAAAGAATGCTCCCCGCCGGGAGCACCATCTCGGTTTGCGGAGACACCCCCTTCTCCCCCGGCCCAACCGCCTCCGGGGTGGACACCGGCGCGGGCACCGGTGCGCTCCGCCGCGCACGCAGCCAGCTCCAGAGCCATGACACCCCCTCGCGAGCGAGTTCAAGCAGGTAGAGAACCACGGCGACGGGAGCCAGGATGAAGTGCCAGATGAACGTGGCGATCATCAGCGGGATCGGGAAGAAGGCATCCACGTTGATGTGTCGGCTCCGCGCCCAGACGATGAGCACCTGCGCGAGAATCTGGAACGCCATGAAGACGTGGAACGCCAGGATCAGGCCGCGCCGCGCCCGGTTTCTCCGGAGGATGCGGCTGCCGCACCACCAGATAAAAAGATCCGTCGCAAAGAAAAACGAAGCGAACAGGGCCAGGAGGGACTTCATGGAAAAAACAACCCGCGCGGAAGCCGCCATCCGGTACTCCCGCATTCCACGGCTGCCCCCGGAGGCGTACGCAGGAAATCCATGTTTAACCGAATTCCGCCCGCGCGCAAGTCCCGCCCCCGCCAAAAGCAAAGGCGCTTCGCCCGAAAGGCCCAATCAACGGCCCAATCCGGCGTAGCGCGGCCTAGCGCGGATAAACGAGGCGTTCGATCCGAGTTTCGTCAAGGCCCGCTTTCCCGGGAATCACCACCGTGATGCTCTGCCCAAAGACGATGACGATCGCTTTGGTCTCACCATGACTGGAACCGAGAAGTTTCATCAGGGTCGCGGTATAATCTTCCGGGCTTCGGATCAGGTACAGCGGAGCCAAAAACGTCGGGTTATCCTTTTTCCCCGAATTTTTCGACCAGTCCGAAAACAGCCGGAGATAATATTGACCCCCTTTCTTCACGATCTCCGTAGCCCCGAAATCGATCAAGTAATCCGGCTCTGAGAATTGAATGGCTCCAATCCCCTGTTCCATTTTTGCGGGATCACCTGCGACCAGACTCGTAAGCTTGCGAAGCGGCATCATATACCGGAATTCGAGTGCCGGTGCCGACGCGGCAAAAGATGAACCCTGAAACATCCCGCACAAAGCGGAGCAGAACAGGCTAAGGAAGGGGAATTTCATCGAACAATGTTTTGATAATTTCAATCCTGGCCTTCCCACCAGAATAGCGCGGGGCATCAATTTCCAAAGCCTGAAGGATGACGATCAGTTTATTCTGGGGAGAAATCGTGATCCAATTAAGATGAAGAATGGCGCCACCGGTAGTCGGGAGAAACTTGAAATAATACGCATCAGGATCGACCAATTTCTGAAAATCCTCGATCGTGGAGGCGGACAAAATTTGAGGTAATTGTGAAAATTTCATTACTTTGAGATTGGATATAAACCCAATCTTTTTCCGCTCCGAAATATCATATGAAATCACCGCCTTGATTGAAGGACCATTCCTATCAACCTTAAACATTTTAAATTCAACATATTCGCTTTTTGGAGGATCTTTTAATTCCACGCATGCGTCATGGATCCTGCCTTTCAACGAATCGACGATCAATCCCCGCAGAGACGGCCGAGCGGATGGCTGAGTAAATAACCGAGCGGATGAATCCCCCGAACTTCCCGCAACCGGCCAAACAGACAGGCTCAACAACGCACATCCTGCAAAGATCCCTTTCATTGTGACGGGCAGCACCGTCCGTAAGGACGCGCCGATCTACCGGGCGTTCCCCACTGGCTTCGTCAACGGGTATTCCGGGTAGCGCGATTGCAGGTTGTTAAGCACCTTCCGCGCTTCCGTCTCCATGCCGCCGCTGCGGTAGGCTTCGTAGGCGCGCTCCAGCGACTGCGGGGTGATTGCGGGGTCGTCGTAGAGGAGGGCGACACTGAGGTAGAGCTTGGCGGCGTTTTCCCATTCGCCCTTCGCGGCGGCGACCTTTCCGGAAAGCATCCGGCCGAGCGCGTTGTAGCGGCCTTCGGGTTGCAGCTCCTGTACCTTGTGGGCGCAGCGGAGCGCCTCTTCCATCTTTCCGGCGCCGAGTTCCACTTCCCCGAGGGCGAGGTAGCCGTTGGCCTGCGGGATCGGGTCGGTGGCCCGCTCCAGATAGGTGCCCAGCGCCTTCCTCGCGGCGTCCCATTTGCGGAGCTTGATGCGCGCCTTGCCGAGACTCAGCCAGTCGGCAGGCAGCACGTCGTCGGTCCCTTCCAGGCCGACGAGCCTGGCCAGGTATTTCTCCGCGCGCGCCGCGCTTCCCTCTTCCTCTTTGCCCGGGGCGGCGTCCTCTTCCTTCCCGCTCCCCTCGTCCTTCAGATAAGCGTTGCCCAGCCACCGGAGCATCTCGGCGGGAACCCGGATCTTCGCCCCCGTCTGATCGACCTCCCCGGCCAGCGCGTCGCGTTCCTCCTGGTAGAAAAGCGCGGTGAGCAGCAGCGAGGTGGCGCGGTCGGCAAAGTCGGCATCGAGCTTCCGGGCGGCCCGCAGCGGGGCGAGCGCCTCCTTGTAGTCCTTGGCCTGGATCGCACTCAGGCCGATCCAGTAATTCGCCTGCCCGGCGGCGCGGCTCTTCGGGAATTCCTTGAGGAGCTGCCGAAAGCTCTCCACCATCGCCCGCGTCTCATCCCGCTGGCCGAGGATGAGCGCCTTGCGCTGGAGCGCGAATTCGCGTTCGCTGGCGCGGGGGTAGCGGCTTAACACCGTGTCAAAGTCGGCAAGGGCCGCCTTGTAATCCCCGGTCCGTTCGTGGCCGAAGCCGCGCTGGGCGAGCGCGCTGGCCGCGAGCTTGTGGGTCGGGTAGCGGGAGAGAAACGCGGAGAACGACTCGACCGCCGCCGCGTGGTCGCTCGTCTGCATCTGGCACCAGCCGAGCTTGAAGAGCGCCTCGGCCTTCAACGCGGGAGCAAGCGACGACTTTTGCAGCGAGGCGTAAAGCGGGATCGCCTCGACAAACTTCTTCGCCTTGTAGAAGGCTTCCGCCTTCATCAGCGTGAGCTGGTCGCGCCGCTCGCCTTCGTCCGGGTGGCTGGCGAGATAGGCGTCGATCTCCGGGCCGAGTTCGGGGGAGTCGATGGTGTAGAGAATCACCAGCCGTTCGTACTGCGCCTCGGCGGCGTAGGGGCTTTGCGGGTAGTCTTGAAGAATCTGCTCATAGAGCGTGCGCGCGTCGGGGTAGCGCCGGAGCTGCCGCTGCGAGTTGGCGACGAGCAGCAGCGCCTCCGGGAGCGCCGCATCGGAGAACGTCCCGGCATCAGCGGAGGCTTTGTACGCCTTGAGCACCTCTTCGTACTCGCCCTCGCGGTAGTGGACGCGGAGCAGGGCCAGCTCCGCGATCTCCTTCCAGAGCCCCAGTTCCGGCATGGCGAGCGCCTGCGTCAGTTCGGCAGCCGCCTTCTTGTTCTCCTTCTGGTCGAGGTAGAGCAGGCCGATGCGGACGGTGGCCTCGGCCTTCAGCGACTCCTTTTTGGTCGTCTGGCGAAGGGCATCGAGCAGCCGCAGCGCCTCGGTTCTCCGGCCCGAGTCCGAAAGCAGCGGCACGAGCGCAAGCTGGCTCGCCTCGCGGAACGGGTTCTCCCCCTCGATGGCGAGCACATCCACGTAAGCGCGGATCGCCTCGGAGGTCATCTTCGCCGCTTCCAGGGAACGGGCGGTATAAAACTTCGCCGAACTGATGAGCGCCGGGTCTTTCACCCAGACGGAAGCCTTGCGGAAGAAACTCGCCGCCAGCGAATATTCCTTCTGCTGGTAGTGCATCTCCCCAAGGCGGTACGACGCCGGGCCGATGAAATCGCCGCTGCGGAACGTGTAGATCAACGCCTCGTAGTTGCGCTGCGCGGCATTCAGGCTGCCCGTCTGCCGGTAGCACTCCGCGAGCCGGAAGAAAACCGCCTGCCGGTCGCTCCCGCCCGGGTAGAGCTTCAAGTAGAGTTCATACTCCGGCGCGGCCTTTTCGTACTGCTTGTGCGTGTAGAGATCGTTGGCGAAGAGGAACTGGGCCAGATCGACGGGAACCGTCTTGGTCTCCGGCGAAAGGCGGATTTCGCGGGGGTGGGGATCGAGTCCCTCGGCCCCGGGGGGCGCGGTGGCGGCGGGGGTCGCCTCCGGGGAAGTTTCCGCAGGCTCCGCTCCGGGTTCTGCTTCAGACTCCGCAGAGGGAGAAGCGGCAGGTTCAGCCGAGGGAGAGGAAGTGGGAGAGGGTTCCGGTGATTCCGCCGGAGCGGGAGCCGGAACGCCGGGAGCGGGAATGGAAGGATCGACCGGGATGGCCGGGCGGATCTCCCCGGGCAGATCGGCCGGGGAAGCCGACGGGTCCAACGGTTCCAACGGCTCCAACGGTTCCACGGGGATCGCCCGCTCGATCCGATCCACCGGGTCTACCGGAGTCGCCGGAAGCGCGGCATCGGAGGGGTTCACCGGAACGGCCCTCGGGATTTCCCCCTCCCCGGATTGAGCGGGCTGGGCCGGTTGTGAGGGTTGTGAGGGTTGTGAGGG
>CAZYVL010000016.1:22975-24662 GCA_964651005.1 uncultured Chthoniobacteraceae bacterium
GGTTGTGAGGGTTGTGAGGGTTGTGAGGGCTCAACGGGCTGAGCCGGGGCAAACGGTTCCAGCGGCAGCGCGCGCGGGATTTCGCCTCCTTCCTCCGGCGTCGGCGCAGGGGAATTGGAGTCGGGGCTTTCCGGCGTCGGTTCGGGAGCGGGGATGGCGCGTTCCCGTTCCCGCTGGCGCTGGCGCTCCTGTTCGAGCTTTTTTTCCGCCGCCCGGGTGCGCCGCTCCTGGAGGTAACGCTGCATCCAGTTCTGCGCCTGGAGAGAAGGCTGCGCCGCCAGGGGCGTAAGAAGGACCAAAAGTGCTGTTAAAGCCCGCCGCCGTGACCGTGACATGGGGATTTCTTGGCGCGGTTCAGCGCGGGATGGGGATGGGCCGGGATGGCGCGGCGGCGGTGTCAGGTTTGGCGGTGGCGAAAAGGACGTTCCAGATCTTGGCATTCCGGCAAATATCGAGCACATCCATCACCTCCTTGTAACTCAACCCCTCATCCCCCCGGAAGACCACCGCCTGGTCGGGAAAGAGCCGGGCCAGTTCGGAGAGCTTCTCCGAAAGCTCCCCGGAGGAGATCGGCTTGCGGTTGAGCACGATGGTGCCGTCCTTGCGCACGTTGAGGACCACCTGGTTCACATACGGCTTCTGCTCTTCGGCGCTGGTTGCGGACGGGATTTTCACGTCCACGGCATTTTCGCTCAACGCGAAGTTCCACGTCACGATAAAAAACACCAGCAGCACAAGCAGAACGTCCACCATCGGCGCGATCTGGAAGCCGAGGTGCGGCAGTGCGGAGCGTTTCCGGAAATTCATACGCGGGGAGCGGTGGGCTAAAACTCGCTAAAACTCATCATCGAGCGAAACGGACCTCCGCGCGCCGGGGCCGCGCTCCTCTCCACCCGCCGCACCCCCTCCAGCGCCGCGTTCCCGGCGCGCCCCCTCCTCCGGCGGCGCGTTGAAGTGCAGCGCCATCAGGCCGAGCGCCTGGGCGGCGTCGCGCTCCAGTTCCGAGAGAAGCCGCTGCACGCGGTTGCGGAAAAATCCGTAAAACGCCATCGCAACGATGCCGACGATCAACCCCGTGCCCGTCGCGACGAGCGCCTCCGACACCCCGGCGGCCAGCAGCGCGGGGCGGGTTGCTTCCGAGGTGTTGCTGCTGGCCAGCACGCCGAAGGAGTGGATGATGCCGAAGACCGTCCCGAGCAGCCCCACCATCGGCGAGAGAACGGCGATGTCGGCCAGGTACGAGATCCGGTTCTGGAGCGAGGCCGCCTGCGCGGCCCCTTCGGTCTGTGCGATCTCGCGCACGACCTCGAAGGAGGCCGACGGGTTCTTCGTGGAGAAATCGAGCATCCGCCGGACCACCCGGGCGATGGCCTCGCCGTGGCGGTGCGAAATGGCGAGCAGCGCCGGGTAGTCGCGCTTTTTCAGGAGGACCTCCGCGGTGTTCATGAAGTGCGCGGAGACGACCGCCCCGCGCCGCAGCGTGAAGAGAAAGGCCAAGACCATCATCAGCGTGAGCACCGACATGAGCGCCAGCGGGATCATCGCCCAGCCGCCGGACTCGATCAGGCTCAGAACGGTGACGGGAGAGGTCTTCTGCACGGTGACGGCGGCGGTGGCGGCGGTTTCCACCACCTTCGCCGTCGTAGCGGGGTCCCCGGTCATCTGCGCCTGCGCCATGAGGGGAGCC
>CAZYVL010000016.1:24762-32348 GCA_964651005.1 uncultured Chthoniobacteraceae bacterium
GCCAAGGATCGCGAGGAACAAAAGAGAGCGTTTCATGAAATGGGTTGTGTATATTACGATGCGCAACCGCGGTTTCAACCGTCTCTCCCGTCGGGGGCGGTTTTCATCGCCCAAGCTATGACGCCCGCCCACCCCAAAGACAAGCCCGACCTTCGCCCGAAGCTGCGGGAGCTTCCCCACAAGCCCGGGGTTTACCTGATGCGGGACCGGCTCCGGCGCGTGATCTACGTTGGCAAGGCGCGCGACCTCAAAAAGCGGGTCAGCCAGTATTTCATCGCCTCGCGCCGGAGAACCGCCGACCCGAAGACGCTCGCGCTGCTCGAAAGCGTCTGGGACCTGGAGTGGCACACCGTCCGGAGCGAACCCGAGGCGCTGCTGCTGGAGGGGAAGCTCATCAAGGAGTTCCGACCGAAATACAACGTCTCCTTCCGCGACGACAAACGCTTCCTGATGGTGAAGGTGGACATGGCCGAGGAGTGGCCGCGCTTCCGCCTCGCCCGCTTCAAGCGCGAGGATCACGCGCGCTACTTCGGCCCTTATGTCCACGCCGGGGCGCTGCGGCAGACGCTCCACTTCATGCGCAAGAAATTCGGCATCCTCACGTTCGGGCGCGGCGCCCCCTCGGAGCGAGAGCTGAAGTCGTCGGCGTTCCAGGTGCTCAGCCGGATCACCGCGTTCGCCCCGGACCAGTATCGGGAGCGGGTGGAGCAGGCGTGCGAATTTCTCTCCGGGCAATCCCGCGAGCTGGTGCAGGAGCTGGAGGCGGCGATGCGCAAGGCGGCGGAAAAGCTCGACTTCGAGAAGGCGGTGGAGCTGCGCAACATGGTCGAGAACCTCCGCAAGACCACCCAGCCGACGCGCCGCTTCACGCGGCACTCGCTGCCCAACGCCATCGACCCGCAAGCCGACATGCTCGCGCTCCGGGACGCGCTCGGCCTCGCCGTGCCGCCACGCGTGATGGAGTGCTTCGATATCTCCAACATCTCCACCACGCACATCGTCGCCTCAATGGTCCGCTTCCGCGACGGCGTGCCCGACCGGGCGGGCTACCGCCGCTTCCGGATTCGCACCGTGGAGGGGCAGAACGACTTCGCCAGCATGGCAGAGGTCGTCCGGCGGCGCTACGCGCGCATCCTGCTGGAAGCGGGCGAAGAAGCCACGGAGCGGAGAGCCAACAAAGACGACGGGATCGACTATGCGCCCGAGTTCTCCCAGGAACCGCCGGCGGAAGCCGTGGAACGCCTCGGCCCTGGTGGCAGGCTGCCGGACCTGGTGATCGTCGATGGCGGCAAGGGGCAGCTCTCCTCCGCATGCCGGGAACTCCAGCGGCTCGGGCTGCACGATCTCCCCATCGTCGGGTTGGCCAAAGAGTTCGAGGAGATTCACCGCCCCGGGCGGCCTGTGCCAATCCGGCTCCCGGAGGATTCCAACGCGCTGCGGCTCCTCCAGCGCATCCGCGACGAGGCGCACCGCTTTGCCAACGGATACCACCAGCTTCTCATGAAACGCCGGATCGCCGAGAGCATCCTTGACGACTGCCCCGGCGTCAGCGCCACGCGCAAGCAGGCGCTGCTGCGGAAATTCGGCTCCGTGGCCCGGCTGCGACGCGCGTCCGTGGAAGAGATGGCCGCCACGCCCGGCATCGGGCCGAGGCTGGCGGCGCAAATCGTGGAGTACCTGCGGCAGCGGGAGTAGGAGCGAGACGCCCAGGTCGCCCAAGCCACCGGGAGGAAGGGAAAATTTTCTTTCGCAAGCCGCCTTCCCCCGCCGATACTTCCGCCCTCTTTACCACATGGACTTTCTCGACGAACTTGAATCCCGGATTCTCCCCGGCGACGGCGCGATGGGGACGATGCTGATGGAAGCCGGGGTGCCGCCGGAGCACTGCTTTGAAGAACTCTGCGTCTCCGCGCCCGAAAAAATCCTCCGCATCCACGAGGAATACATCGCCGCCGGGGCGCGTGTGATCGAGACCAACAGCTTCGGGGCCAACAAAGTCCGGCTGGAGAAGCACGGGCTGGACGACCGCGTGAACGAGATCAACTGGTCGGCGGCCCGCCTCGCCCGCGACGCCGTGCGCGGAAAAGGGGGCGTCTACGTGGCCGCCTCCGTCGGGCCGCTCGGGATCACGGCGGAACAGGCCGCCGAGCGCGGCATCGACCGGAAGGCGGTTTTCATGGAGCAGGTCGGCGCGCTGCTCGACGGCGGGGCGAACCTGATTTTCTTCGAGACGTTCCTCGACTTCGAGGAGCTTTCGCTCGCGCTGGAGGTCAAGCAGACCTTGCACCACTGCCCGGCGATCTGCTCGCTCGCCTGCCCGCCGGAAGGGCGGCTCGCCTCGGGAATGCCGATCGTGGAGGCGTTCGACAAGCTGCGCGAGCAGGGGGCGGACATCGTTGGCGTCAACTGCGTCTTCGGGCCGAACGGCCTGCTGCGCCTGCTGGAAAACATCCCCGCCGAAGGATTGCTCGCCGCCTACCCGAATGCCGGGCGGCCCAAGTACCACGAGGGGCGCTTCCTCTACTACATGACGCCGGGCTACTTCGCCGAGGCAGCGCGCGGCTTCGTGGCCCAGGGGGCGAACCTGATCGGCGGCTGCTGCGGCACGCGCCCGGAGCACATCGCCGCGCTCTCGGCGGCGCTCAAGGCTCTCAAGCCGGTGGTCTCCAAGCCGCTCCGCCCGCCGGAGGAAACCGCGCGCCCTGCCGTAAGCGTCGCCACGCCCCGGAGCGCTCTCTTCTCCGAACCGGAAGAGCCGAGCCTCCTGGACAAGATCGCCGAAGGGAAAAGCGTGATCGTCACGGAGCTCGACCCACCGAAAACGCTGGAGCTGGAAGCGTACTTCGCCGCCGCGAAAGCCCTGACCGACGCCGGTTCCGACGCGATCACGCTCGCGGATAATTCGCTCGCGATCCTGCGCGTGAGCAATCTCGCCGTCGGGGCGATGCTCCGCCAGCGCCTGGGGATCACGCCGCTGCTCCACATGGCGTGCCGCGACCGCAATCTGCTCGGCCTCCAGAGCGACCTGCTCGGCATGGCGGCACTCGGGATCCGGCACGTCCTCGCGCTCACGGGCGACCCCGCCAAGGCGGGCGACCACCCGACGGCGGAGAGCGTCTACGATGTCAATTCCATCGAGTTGATGAAGATCATCGGGCGGCTTAACGAGGGGTACAACCACGCCGGGAAGGCGATCAAGACCGCGACGAAATTCGTCGTGGGCGGGACGTTCAACCCGAACGCCCGCAACCTCGACGCGCAGATGTCGCGGCTCAAGCGGAAGGTGGAGGCCGGGGCGCGCTACGTGATGACGCAGCCGGTCTTTGACCCCGCGCTCGTCGAAGAAACCGCCCGGCGCACCCGCGAGCTCAATGTGCCCGTTTTCATCGGCGTCTGGCCGCTGCTGAGCGGGCGGCAGGCGGAGTTCCTGCACAACGAGGTGCCCGGCATCGTCATCCCCGATGCGGTGCGCGCCGCGATGGCGGGGCTGGAGGGGGCGGAAGCGCGGCGGCGCGGGATCGAGATCGGCAGGGAGATTTGCCGCGCGGCGCTCGGCTGCTTCCCGGGGGTCTACCTGATTACGCCGTTTCTCCACTACGAGACCACTGCCGAGCTGGCCCACTTCGCGCGCAGCCTTTGACCTTTGAGCCCGCTCCCTTCCAGAGAAGCCGGGAAGCCGAAGCGCCCTGGAGGCATGGGCCGGAGGAGCCGGGCGGCGTCCGGGGTGGGGATCGCGCTTGCGCTTGGGCTGCTGCTTTTCTGGGCGTTCCGGGATGTGTCGTTCGCGGAGAAGCTCACCGCGCTGCAAGGGCGGGTGGAGGCGATGGGGCCGTGGGCACTCGCGCTTTATCCGCTGTTGATGGCGGCGTGCAACGTGCTCCTGCTGCCGGGGGGCGTTCTGATCGCCGGGGCGGGGCTGCTCTTCGGCCTCTGGTGGGGCGCGCTGGTGGTCCAGACCGGCAATCTGCTTGGCGCGGCGGCGGCATTTTTTATCAGCCGCCGCTTCGGGCGCGGCTGGCTGGAACAGAAGCTCCGGCGCAGCGCGCGGCTCGCCGCCTTCGACGAGGCGATCGCCCGGGAGGGGTGGAGGGTCGTCTTTTTCAGCCAGCTTCACCCCGCCGCCCCGTCGAGCCTGCTCAACTACCTCTACGGCGTGACGCGTCTGCGCTTCTGGCCGTGCATGTTCTGGATTCTGGCGGGGCAGCTCCCCGGGGTGTTTCTCTACACCTACCTCGGCACGCTGGCGCAGCTCGGCCTCAAGGTGGCAAACGGGGAGAACCATCCGCGTCCCGGGGATTACTGGATTTGGCTCGGAGGGCTGGCCGCGACCGGGGCGATCACGCTCGTTCTTGGCCGGATCGCTCTCCGCGCCCTGCGAAACAACGGACACACGGGACGCGCCGGGGACGCCGGGGGGCAACCGTTTTGACAGCGGGGGGTTCGGTGCTAGCTTTAAGGGCTGTGCAGCGCCTCCTCCACTAGACCGGCATGTCTGACTCCGCCCCCCATCGTGCCGCCAATGCCAACGCCGACGCTCCGGAAACCGACCGGCAAGCTCCCGCCCGCGCCGGAGGGAAAACGCGGATCGGCCCGGCCATTTTCCTCGACTACGGGACGGACGGCACAGCGGGGGACGACGCCGCGTGCGAAGTCTGCGCGCGCGGAATGCGGTTCCGCTCGCGCTGGCAGTTCGATCTCGGCGCGGTGTTGAACATCACCTTTTCCTTTCAAGATGGCGCGACCGCGCGGTTCGAAGCGGAAGGGCTCGTCGTCGAATGCCAGCCTGACGGCAATGGCGACGGCGGGCGTCTGCATCGCACCACGCTCGCTTTCGTGGAAGTCCCCCACGATCTCCGCGCCGCGCTCGGCAAAGTCTCCGCGCGGCTCGTGTTCCCCGGCGAGCGGGGGTAAGAGAGTGAGCGAACGTGACGATCACCCCGCCGGGAAAAGGCGGGCGTATTCTTCGAGCAGGTAGCGGTCGGTCATCCCGGAAAGATAATCGCAGACCGTGCGGTGCAGCCCCTCCTCCCCGGCGCGGCGGGCCGCGTGCTCGCCGAGCAGCGCGGGCCTGCGCAGGTAGGCGTCAAAAACGCGCCGCAGCATCTCGCACGCGCGGGCGTTGACCTCCGCGACATCCGGGTGCTGGTAGAGGTTTTCGTAAAGGAACCGCCGCAGCTTCCCGTTGGCCGCCCGCATCGCGGGGCTGTAGCGGATGAGCGGCTCCGGGTGCCGCCGCACCGCCTCCACGTTCGCGACGCCGCTCTGCTCCAGAAGGGCGTGGCTCGTCTGGATGACATCCTCCACTTCGCGGTCGATCATGCAGCGGATGACGTAGGCATCGAGCTCGCGCCCTTCCAGTGCCGGGTCGCGCGCTTTGACCTCCTCCAGCGTGCCGCTCCAGATCTCCAGCGCGGCGAGCTGGCCGGGGTGGATGAGCCGGAAGTCGAGCCCGTCGTCGAGATCGTGGCTGTAGTAGGCGATCTCGTCGGCGAGGTTGGCGATCTGCGCCTCCAGCGAGGGGTGCGCATACGGAGCGGCGGACGCATCCGGCTGCTCCGTGGGCGGCTTGGGCAGTTTGGGTGGCTTGGGTGGCTTGGGCGGCTCGAAAAGCTTGCGGTGTTTTTGCAGCCCTTCGAGCAGTTCGTACGTCAGGTTCAGCCCGTCGAAGCGCGGGTACTTTTTCTCAATCTTTTCCAGAATGCGGAGGCTCTGCGCGTTGTGGTCGAAGCCGCCATGCCCGGCCATCTTCTCGTCCAAGGCCCGCTCGCCCGCGTGCCCGAAGGGCGGGTGGCCAAGGTCGTGCCCCAGGGCGATCGCTTCCGCAAGGTCTTCGTTGAGGCCGAGCGCGCGGGCGATGGAGCGGCTGATGGAGGCGACCTCCATCGTATGCGTGAGCCGGGTGCGCAGATGGTCGCCCGTCCCGCTCAGGAACACCTGCGTCTTGTTCTCCAGGCGGCGGAAGGCGCGGGAGTGGATGATCCGCGCGGCGTCGCGCTGGTACTCGGTGCGCAGCGGGTGCGGCGGCTCGGGATGCCTGCGCCCGGCGGAGCGGCAGGAATGCTGGGCGTACGGGGCGAGCGTGGCGACCTCGTGCTCCTCGATGGCGGTGCGGGTGCGGATCACGGTATTTCTCCCTCTTCGTTCCCCGCCCGGTGCGGCGGGTTCGGCTCGGGCTTGCCGTTCTCCTTCATCCCGAACACCCGCGCCTTGAGGTGCTGGCGCTCGTCGCGCGCGGTCTGGCGCAGCTTCAGCAGGTCGTAGAGCGCCATCAGGATCGAAAGCAGCGTCAGCCAGAGGCACGCCCCCCAGTAGACGAGGAAGAGGAGCGGATGCCGCATCAACCAGCGGTCGATCACCACGATGCCAGCAAAAAGCAGCCCCATCGCCGCGAGCATGACGAAAAAGAGCACCGCCCGCCGCACGCGCTGGTCGCGGACGATCCCCTTGCAGATCGCAAGGACGAGGGAAAGAAGCTGCCGGGAGTCGCTCATGCGGAAAGCCGCTACGGGGCGATCCGGCGCGTGGTGTCGGGGTCGAAGAAGTGCACCCGCTCCAGATCGACTTCAAATTGCATCCGGCGGCCAATTTCGCCGCCGTTTCCGTTGTTCCCACCCTCGCGGTTTTCGCTGCGGCAGATGAGGACGTGCGTTCCGGTCTGGGCATGGAAGTACGTCTCCGCCCCCATCGGCTCGATCCCCTCCACGACTGCCTGGAACCGGGAACCGCCGGTCGGCTTCCCCCCTTCCCCGGGAAGGGGCCGCACGTTTTCCGCGCGCACGCCGAGCACCACGTTGCGCCCGGCGTACGCCTCCAGCTCCGGGCGTCCGGTGAAAGCGAGTTCCACCGCCCCCTCCCCGGTTTCCCGGAAGAGAAGACGCCCGCCGGAGGTGCGCAGCTCCCCGTGGAGAAAATTCATCGGCGGGCTGCCGAGAAACCCGGCGACGAAAAGATTCTCCGGGGCGTGGTAGAGTTTGAGCGGCGCGTCGATCTGCTGGATGACGCCCTCTTTCATCACCACGATGCGGTCGCCCATCGTCATCGCTTCCACCTGGTCGTGGGTGACGTAGATCATCGTCGCCTGGAGCCGCTGGTGGAGCTTCACGATCTCCCGGCGCATCTGCGTGCGCATCTTGGCGTCGAGGTTGGAGAGCGGTTCGTCAAAGAGGAAGACCTTCGGCTGGCGGACAATGGCGCGCCCCACCGCCACGCGTTGCTGCTGGCCGCCGGAGAGCGCCTTCGGCCTGCGGTCAAGGTACGGCTCGATCCCGAGGATCGCGGCGGCGTCGCGCACGCGCCGGTCGATCTCCGCCTTGGGGTAACGCCGCAGCTTCAGCCCGAAGGCGAGGTTCTCGTACACCGTCATGTGCGGATAGAGCGCGTAATTCTGGAAAACCATCGCGATGTCGCGGTCCTTGGGCGGCAGGTCGTTGACCACCGCGCCGCCGATCGAGATTTCGCCGTCGGTGATTTCCTCCAGGCCGGCGATCATCCGCAAGGTCGTGCTCTTGCCGCAGCCGGAGGGGCCGACCACGACGACGAATTCGTGGTTGGGGATGTCCAGATTGATGCTGGCGACAGCAAGCACG
>CAZYVL010000017.1:0-3665 GCA_964651005.1 uncultured Chthoniobacteraceae bacterium
CTCAAGGTGACCGGGGAGTTAAGAAGCCGCCTAAGACAGCCACGACGACCTTTAGCCGTCACACAAGGCGACGGCCTGGACATACGTCGCCGTCTCCCCGGCCTTACGGTCGAGAAGACGGCATTTTTGCGGTAAATACCGAACCGCTTAGGCGGGGTTCTTATGCCCCGGCTGGCTTGCGCCAGTCGCTGTAAATTCATGCCTCCAACCGCGCTTTGCAAGGAGAAAACGGCCCCCTCTCAACAGCGGTTCAAAACTGAAAAAACGGGCCGTGCTCCGCAGCACGTTGCAGCCGTCGGCCCGAAAAGACCGAGGCGATAACGGCCAGGATATACCCACAACGGCCCCACCCGGCAGCCGTTACCGGAACCCGTACGCCAGCGCCCAGCGGGTGCGCTCCTGGGAGGATTTCAGGATTTCGACGATGAGGTAGTACGATCCCGTTGCTTTCGGAACGATCCGCGCGGCGGCCATGTGCGGGCGGTTGCTCCAGCTTTCCGTCTCCGCGAGGTTCCCCTCGGAATCGTAGATGTGGACGGTGATGCGGGCGCTCTCCGTGTCGGTCCCCATCCAGAACCAATATTCGTTCCCCTTGAAGAGCTGGTGGACGATCGCCTTCTTCTGCTTCACGGCGAGATCGCCCCCCCAGTAATCCTCGCGAACGGTGAACCCCTCCTTGACGTACGGGGTAGCGGCTTCCAGCGCGAAGGAGAGCGCGTCGTCGATGGTCGCGCCCGCCCGGGTGGGAAGCAGGCAGAGCAGGGCGAGAGCGAGGCTGAAGATCGTTTTCACGGCAGTCAGGAGTCCTGGGAAATGGCCTTGACCAACCCACTGGTAAGGGTGTGGATCTGCTCGACGTTTTTCTCCGAAATCGGGTGCGGCTTCTCGATCAGGGGGCAGATTTCCGGCAGCCGCGCGCGGACTTCCTTGACCACGGCGCTCCGCTTGAGGCGGGGCGACATGGCATCAAGCTGGCGCTGGAAGTGGGCGAGCAGCGCGGGCTGGTTGAGCAGTTCCGCCCCTTCCTTCGTGTAGTTTTTGCCGACCACCTGGGTCAATGCCTCGGTGCCGCGCAGCCACCCGCCGAGACTCACGAGTTGGGCAAGCTGCTCGTCCTTGAGCTCGATCATGGCTTGCTTGACATCCTGCGACGCCCCGTCGAACTCCACCCGGATCCGCGCCCAATCCTTCTTGTCGGCGGCTTCGATGATGCTGCTGGTTCGGCTGATGACCGATTTCCGGACGCCGATGGCCCCCGCCAGGTTCAGGACGTGCCGGCCGATTTTTTTGATCTCCTCGGCGTCCTGCGCTTCCACGGCGATGAACCCTTCGGCGATCACGGTGCCGAGCAAGAGCGCGGTCTGCGGACGTTCGCCGCCGTTGGTCCCGTTCACCTTGCGCAGCACGTCGTGCCAGTTCGGCGAGCCGAGCTTGTCGAGCACGCCGAAGATTTCCGTCGGCACGGGAACCACCACGTCATCGACAATGGTGGCGGGGAGCGCGCTGACGTCGATGCGGCGCGGCGGGTCGTCCTCCTGCGCGTGCGCCGGGAGAAGAGTCCCCACGGCCACCGCCAGGAGCGCGGTCAGGAAAAAACGGTTCATTGGGTATAGAAGTTTCGCCCGAAAAGGCCAACTGTCCAGTTTCCAGGGTCCAGCGTCTGAAGAAATCAACCAGAGCTTCTCTGTGGGAACAAGCCCAAAAGGAGAAAGCCGGGCGGGGAAAGGAATCGCTGATTCATTGGAGCGAGACGAAAGCCGCCAAAATGACCAGCTTGCGGCTCAGCTCGCTTTCATCAGCGGTTCCAGAAGAATGCCGTTTTCCTGTTGGCACGCGGACGCGCTCCATTGCAGAGTGCCGGGCATGGATCTCCTCGGAAAAGCCAAACGTGTCTTCGAAATCGAGCTGGCGGAAGTGGCCAGGGTGGCCTCGCGCCTCGACGGCTCGTTCGCGCAAGCCGTGGAGACGATCCGCGACTGCGTGGAGAACCGGGGGAAAGTCGTCGTGATGGGGGTCGGCAAGTCGGGGCACGTGGGGGACAAAATCGCCGCGACGCTCACCAGCACGGGCACGCCCGCCGTGGTGCTCAATTCGCTCAACGCGCTGCACGGCGATCTCGGCGTCGTGGCCGACGGCGACGTGGTGCTCGCGCTCAGTTATTCCGGGGAGACGGATGAACTCCTCAACATCCTCCCCGCCCTCGCCCGCTTCGGGGTGAAGATCCTCGCCATGACGGGCAACCCGAAGTCGCTGCTCGCCCGGCAGGCGGATCTGCATCTCGATGTCTCCATCGAAGTGGAGGCGTGCCCGCTCGGGCTTGCCCCGACCTCCAGCACGACCGCCATGCTGGTGCTCGGCGACGCGCTGGCGATGGTGCTGCTGGAGGCGCGGGGCTTTCGCAAAGAAGACTTCGCGCGGTTCCACCCCGGCGGGCGGCTCGGGCGCACGCTGCTGCTCAAGGTGCCGCAGATCATGCGCACCGGCGAGGCGATGGCCACGCTCCCGGCCACCGCGAGCGTGCGCGAGGTGCTCGCAAGGATGGCCAAATGCCGCACCGGCTCGGCGGTGCTCCTCCACCCGGACGGGACGCTGGCGGGGATTTTCACGCACGGCGACTTCGGGCGACACTTCGAGCGGGTCCCGGACCTGCTGGAGCGGCCCGTGTGCGAGTTCATGACGCCGAGGCCGGTGACGGTTTCCGACGACAAGCTGGCGGCGGAGGTGCTCCGCATTCTCGAAGAGCACCGGATCGACGACATCGTGGTGGTCTCGGCGGGCGCGGAGGGCCGCCTGATCCCGGTCGGGCTCGTCGATACGCAAGACCTCGCCAAGTTCAGGCTTGTCTAGCCCCCGGGGCGCTGCTTGATTGACCCCTTCGCAAACGGCGGTTTTCACCCCTTCTTTCCTTTCCCGGCTTTTCAACCCCACTTTCAACCCCACCCAAATTCATGGCAGCAGCTAACGACCTCCGCAAAGGCCAGGCGATCCGCTACAACGGAAACGTCGCCATCGTCCTCGAAGTCCAACACCGCACCCCGGGCAACCTCCGGGCGTTCGTGCAGGCGATCATCCGCTATATCAACACCGGCAAGTCGGCGGATGTCCGCTTCGGCTCCACCGACAAGGTGGAACTCGTGGAAGTCACCCGGCAGAAGCTGGAGTTCAGCTACAAGGACCAGACGGGATTCCATTTCATGGACCCGGAAACCTACGAGACAATCTCCCTGAACGAAAACCTGCTCGAAGGCGCGAAGGATTACCTCGTCGAGAATCTCGCCGTGGAGGTTCTTTACGCCGAGGGGAAAGCCGTGCAGGTGGAACTCCCCTCCACGGTGACGCTGAAGGTGGCCGAGTCCGCCGAGGGCATCCGGGGCGACTCCGCCAACAACGTCCAGAAACCGGCCACGCTGGAGACCGGCAAGGTCATCAACGTCCCGCTCTTCATCAAGGAGGGCGAACTCATCAAGATCGACACGCGCACGGGCGCTTATCTTGGCCGGGCCTAAAGTGGCTTGAAATAGCCTGAATCCCTGAAGGGCTCCGCCCCCGATGAAGACGCGCGCACGGCAGCCCAAAGCCCAGGCCCGAGCTTCTTCGGGTCGCAAGGGCGGGAAAATGCGCGTCAGCCAAAAAAGGGCGACGGCGTACAATCACGGAGCCGCCGC
>CAZYVL010000017.1:3765-20003 GCA_964651005.1 uncultured Chthoniobacteraceae bacterium
GCGGACGAAGCGGATGAAGTGGCAGGGCGGGGAGAACCGCTGATGGTCCCCACCCGCTGGGTGAACGCGATCATCGCGCTCTTTCTGCTGCCGCTGGCGGGCATCTGGACGCAGACGTTCTTCACCCTCTTCTCCCGGGCGACGCTGCACCGTGGGTTCTGGGCCACGGAGGAGTTCTGGTTTTTCGCACTCGGGGCGGTGCTTTGGTTGATCGCCTTTTTCGGCCTGCCCCGGCCCGTGGTCCTCTACGTCTTCGGGCATGAACTGACCCATGCCATCTGGGTCTGGCTGATGGGGGGGCGGGTGAGCGCGTTCAAGGTCGGCGCGGAGGGGGGGTACATCATCACCAACCGGCAGAATTTCTGGATCGCGCTGGCGCCCTATTTTTACCCGGTCTACAGCGTCGCGGCAGTGGCGGCGTACTTCGGCGCGTCGTTCTTCTGCGATGTCGCCCCGTACACCCGCTGGCTTTTCCTGGTGCTCGGGCTGACGTGGTGCTTCCACATCACCTTCACGCTCTGGGCGATCCCCAAGGGACAGAGCGACCTGACCAGCCACGGCACGTTTTTTTCCCTCGTGGTGATCTACCTGATGAACCTCGCCCTGCTGACGGCGTTCCTCCTCCTCACCGCGCCGCAGGTGGACGTGGCCGAGTTCCTGCGCGAGTTTGTGAACAACGGCGCGGTGTTCGCGGGGTGGATCGCCGGGTTGTTCCGGCAGTGGGCGGCGGCTTGAGCGGATTGCTTGCAGGCCGTATTTTCCCCCTCATGTCCGTGGTCCGCCATCTTTACGTCCACATCCCGTTCTGCCCGAAGGTCTGCCCTTACTGCTCGTTCTACAAGGAAGCCTCGGACCGCAACAAGACGCGGCAATTCCTCGACGCGGTGCTCGCGGAACTCGAACGCGAGGGGGCGGCGCGGCCTCTCCAGCCCCGGACAATCTTCTTCGGCGGCGGGACGCCAAGCGCGCTCTCCACCGCGCAGCTCGACTATCTCCTCTCCGGGATGCGGGAGCGGCTCGACCTGCGCGAACTCCGCGAGTGGACGTTGGAAATGAACCCCGCGACGGTCTCCCTGGAGAAAGCCGCGATGCTCCGGGGGCTTGGCGTCAACCGCGTGAGCATGGGCGTCCAGTCGTGGGACCCCGGGCTGCTCAAGGTGCTCGGGCGCGTCCACACCGCCGGGCAGGCGGAGCGTTCCTACGAGATTTTGCGCGAGGCGGGGTTTGAGAACATCAACCTCGACCTGATCTTCGCCGTGCCGACACAAACGCGCAGCCAGTGGCGGGCGTCGCTGGAGAAAACCGTGGCGCTCGCGCCGGAGCATCTCTCCGCCTACTGCCTGACGTACGAGGAGGATACCGCGTTTTACGCCCGGTTCCAGAGCGGCGAGTTCACGCAGGACGACGCCTGGGATGCCGATCTCTTCGAGATGACGCTCGATCTGCTCGGGGAGGCGGGGTTCGAGCAATACGAAATCTCCAACTACGCCCGCCCGGGGCGCGAATGCCTGCACAACCTGGCGTACTGGCTCGGGGCCGACTACCTGGGGCTGGGGCCAAGCGCGTTCTCCACCTGCGGGGCGCGCCGGTGGCAAAACATCGCGGACACTTCGCAATACTCCGCGCGAATCCTCCGGGGGGAATCGGCGGTGGCGTTCGCGGAGGCGCTCGACGCCCCGACACGCCGGGGGGAAGCGATCGCCTTCGGCCTGCGGACCAGCCACGGCGTGCCGCTCGACCTGCTCGGGCCGTGGAAGGAGAAGGTGGACGAATACCTGGAAGAAGGCTTTTTCACCCGCGCGGACGATGGCCGGGTGCGGCTCACGCGCAAGGGGAAGATGGTGGCCGACACGCTCGGCGCGACGTTTGTGTAGCGCGTGCAGCCAGGGGCACGTTTGCACCCGTTTGCACGCCGCCGCGCGAACGGGGAATGGGGTTTCGCTCATGCAAGTGGAGATCACCTGGCCGGAAATCGCGTGGCGCCTGGTGCTGACGCTCATCGGGGGCGGCATCATCGGGGCGAACCGGGGCGAACATGGCCGCCCCGCCGGGTTGCGGACCACGGAGCTCGTCTGCCTGACCGCCTCGGCCAGCCTGATCCTCGCCAACCTGCTGCTCGGCACGACGGGAAAGACCGCGGGGTCCTTCGTCGTCATGGACACGATGCGCCTGCCGCTCGGGGTGCTCACGGGGGTCGGCTTCATCGGCGCGGGCGCGATCCTGCGCCGGGGGAACCTGGTCCTCGGCGTGACGACCGCCGCCACACTCTGGTTTGCAACGCTGCTCGGGTTCTGCTTCGGCGCGGGGGAGATCGGCTTCGGGCTGGGGCTGCTGGCGGCGGGCGTGTTCGTCCTCTGGGGGCTGGAATGGCTGGAAGCCCGGCTCAAACAGCAGAGGAAGGCGGAGCTGACCGTGCTGATCGACGAGCGCGGGCCAAGCTCGGAACAAATCGCCGAAGCCATCCGCGCCGAGGGGCGGAAGGTTTCCCTCCTCGCGCTCCGGTACACCGAGGGGGAGAAGCAGTTGCAGTACGAAGTCCACTGGGTCTCGCTCCCCCACCGGACGCGCCCGCCGGATTACCTCGCGCAGCTTGCCGACTCCCCCGGCGTCAAAAAGGTGGACTGGAGACCGATCGTAAAGACGTAAAAGACCGGGAGCGATGGGGCGCGCGATTCTTTGCAAAAAAACCCCGAAAAACGATCAAAACCGATGAAAAAACACGCTCTTCTTTCCGTGATCCCCGCCGCTGTCCTGACCTGGTGCGCCCTGCCGATGGCCGCCCAGGAGGCAACCCCGGCGGCCACTCCCGCCGCCACGAAGTCAACCGCCCCCGCCAAGCTGGATCAGGATTTCGCCGCGAAGGCGGCGGAAGGCGGCCTCCTGGAAGTCGAACTCGGCAAGCTCGCCGCCAAGAACGCCGCCCAGCCGGAGGTGAAAGCGTTCGGCGAGAGGATGATCGCCGACCACGGGAAAATCGACGCCGAACTCAAGGCACTCGCGGCGGAGAAAGGCATTCCCCTCCCCGACAAGCTCCAAGCCGCGCAGACGAAGAAGCTCACCCACCTCGCCTCGCTCAAGGGCGAAGCCTTCGACAAGGCGTACCTCGCGGAAATGCTCAAGGATCATGAAACGGATGTCGCCGAGTTCCGCGCCACGGCAGGCAAGCTGACCGACCCGGAGCTGAAGGCATTCGCCGAAAAGACGCTCCCGACCCTGGAAGCGCATCTCCAGAGCCTCCACGAGATCAAGAAGGAGCGGAAGGGCAAGCAGGGCAAAAAGAGCGAAAAATAGACGGCACGCGCGGGCGGGGGGCGACGTTTGCGACGATCGGTCCCTCCGCGTGAAACGCCCCGGGAGCACCGTCCCGGGGCGGCGGCGTGGCATGGGCAGGGAGGCTGCTTCTCCTTGCCTTTTGATTGTCTGTTTGTTCAGATGCGGGCCGATGCCACGGTTTTTCTCCCACGCCTGCGGGCCGCTCCACGATGCCGGTTAAAAATTCCACGCTCTCTCCCAGCCTGGAAGCGGAAGCCAGCACGCCGGCTCCAGCCCCAGCCTTTGATCTCTGGATCGAGGCCGGGCATACCGAAAAGCATTACTGGCTCGATCTCTGGCGCTTCCGGGAGCTTCTTTTCATCCTCGCCTGGCGCGATCTCGCCGTGCGCTACAAGCAGTCCGTGGCGGGGGTGGCGTGGGCGCTCCTCCAGCCGCTGGCGAGCATGATCGTGATGGTGATCGTCTTCCGGAAGGTGGCCGATCTCCCCACAATGGCCAACGCCCCGTACGCTATCATGATCTTCGCGGGGCTGCTGCCGTGGAACTTTTTCGCCAGTTCCATGTCGAAGGCGGCGGAGAGTCTCGTCGGCAACGCCAACATGATCTCGAAGGTCTACTTCCCGCGCGCGATCATCCCGGCGAGCTCCGTGGTCGTCGCGGTGGCGGATTTCTTCGTCTCGCTGGCGATCCTCGGCGCGCTGATGGCGTGGTACGATTTCTGGCCAACGTGGCGGTTCCTGGCCCTGCCGGCCTTTACCGCGATGACGGCGGTGGCTTCGATGGGGATCGGCTTTTTCATCACGGCGCTGATGGTGCGCTTCCGCGATTTCCGCTTCATCGTCCCGTTCCTCGTCCAGTTCGGCATGTGGATCACCGTGCTGCCGATCTCCTCCGAGGCGTTGCGGGCGAAGATCGGCGATTTCTGGTTCTCGCTTTACAGTCTTAATCCGCTCGTCGGGATCATCGAAGGGTTCCGCTGGGCGATCCTCGGCGGGGACGCGCCGCTTTCGCTCTGGAATCTCACGGTTTCGCTCCTCGTGACGCTGCTCCTTTTCGCGGCGGGCGTGTTTTTCTTCCGGAAGACGGAGCGGCATTTCGCGGATGTCATTTGAGGGGAACATGAGCGAAGAAATCGTCATCCAGGTCGAGGGTCTCTCGAAAAAATACCAGCTCGGGCAAAACCGCTCGCAAGGGACGCTGCGCCATATGATCCAGGACGCGGCCACCGCGCCGCTGCGGATGTTCTCCCGTCGTACGGGCAGCGCGGAGAAAAAGCCGGAGGCGACGGCCGGGGAGTTCTGGGCGCTGCGGGATGTCTCCTTCCAGGTCAAGCGCGGCGAGGTGCTCGGCATCATTGGCCGCAACGGCGCGGGCAAGAGCACGCTGCTCAAGGTATTGAGCCGGATCACGGAGCCGACCTCGGGGCGCATCGGCATCAAGGGGCGCATCGCCAGCCTGCTGGAAGTCGGCACCGGGTTCCACCCCGAACTGACGGGGCGCGAGAATATCTACCTCAACGGGGCGATCCTCGGCATGACGCGGCGGGAAATCCGCCGGAAGTTCGACGAGATCGTCGCATTTTCGGAGGTGGAGAAGTTTCTCGATACGCCGGTCAAACGCTACAGCTCGGGGATGTACGTCCGCCTCGCCTTCGCGGTGGCGGCGCACCTGGAGCCGGAGATTCTCGTCGTGGATGAGGTGCTGGCGGTGGGCGACCTGGAGTTCCAGAAAAAGTGCCTCGCCAAAATGCAGCACGTCGCCACGGGGGGGCGGACGGTCCTTTTCGTCTCGCATAATCTCTCCACGGTCGCCTCGCTCTGCACGAGCGCGATGCACCTGCACCGGGGGGAGTGCAAGCTCGCGGGCGGCACGGAGGAGGTAATCCACGCTTATCTGACGGAGCTGACCAGCCAGCCGACGGAACCGGCCCCCGCCGACCGCCGCCCCGGCAGCGGCGAGTACCGCTTCCGCTACGTCCGCCCGTCGAAGCCGATCTTCTACTGCCAGGAGCCGAAGGTTTTCGAGTTCGAGATCGACCGGCTCGGCGGGCCGGTGGTGAGCATGTATTTCATGATCGAAATCCGCGATCTGCGCGGCGGGATCGTAACGCAGTGCGACTCTCGCCTGGGCGGCGTCTGGAAGCAGGACTTCCAGCACACGCGCGGCGAGGTCACGGTTGATTGCCTCTGGTTCCAGCCGGGGACCTACACGGTGGACGCGTTTATTTTCGTCAACGGGATCATTGAAAAGTTCGAGCAGGCGTGTTCCTTCGAAGTCTCCACCGTGCTCCCCTACCCGCACTCCGTCCCGGAGGAGTGTTACCGGAGGGGGGCGGCCTTGAGCCGCTTTGACTGGCATTTCAACGAGACGGCGGACACCGCGCCGGAGGATCATGGAGCTTGAGTGCCTCTACACGCTGGCCAACGACGCGGTGCGGCTCCAGTTCCTGGCGATGGAACGCTCGCTGCGCGCGACGGGGTGCGATCTGCCGCTGAGGGTGCTCCCGTACGATGAACGCACGTTTCCGCTGCCGGGGAACGCGGAGTGGTTCCACCCGCCGCTGGAGGGCTGGCTGGAGAGCCACGGCGCGATGCCGATGACCCGCAAGTACCATTGCCTGACGCAGGAGCGTTACGTCTACGCCGACGCGGACATCGTGTTTCTCGCCGACCCGCGCGAGGTTCTCAAACCGCTGGAGGGGTTCGTGGTGGCGGACACGGAGTGGAGCAAGCCGCGCTACACCTACACGCCGGAGAGCGGCGCGATCCTCCCGGGCTATACGAGCCTCTGGCTGCGGCGCATTTTCAACGCGGGGTTCTTTGCCTGCGACCGCGTTCTCTATACCGAAGCGTCGCTCCGGCAGGCCGCCGAGGAGCCCGACGCCCTCTTCACCTGCCTGCGCGATAACGACCAGACGGGGCTCAACCTCCTCGCGGCGCGCCGCGGCGTCGTGCCGACGAACCTGAACCTGCCCCCCTTCGAGATGGAATCGACCTGGGCGGGCGATTACCCGGGCGCGTACGAGCCGCTCTGGTGCGCCCCGGGCCGCAAGCCGCTTTTCATCCACTGGGCCGGGCCGGTGCTGCACGAGGAGCGGCCCATCAACCGGCTCTTTCTCGATCTCCTCACCACGGAGGAGCGCGGGGAGTGGGAGGCGCTCCAGGCGCAACGGCGGGAGCGGGAGCGGCGCGAAGGCCGCTGGCCCTTTGGCGTCCGGCTTTTGAACCAGGCGCTCAAGCGGCTCTACCGGCGCTACCATGTCCAACCGAAAGCCTCGTGATGCATCCCGCGCAGTCCGATCGCCTCGCTTTCCTTGTTCCCTTTGCCATGCGGCCCACGATCGCGGTCTGCATCCCCACGCACGGGCGTCCCGAGCTGGCGCGCGAGGCGCTGGAATCCGTGCTCGCGCAAACGCTGCCGCCGAGCGAGGTGCTCGTGAGCGACGATTGCGACGATGCGGCGACGCGCGCCGTGGTGGAGGACGCGGCGCGGCGGGTCTCCTGCCCCGTGCGTTATCTGCATTGCCAGGACGGCCCCGGGCAGGCGGAAAACGTGAACCACTGCCTGCGCGCCGTCCGCTCCGATCTGTTGCTGCTGCTCCACGATGACGATCTGCTGCTGCCCCGCTGTCTGGAACTCCTCCTCCCGCCGTTTCTGAGCGAACACGGTCTGGTCGCTTCCTACGGGAGCCAGATCGTGGTGGACCATGCGGGATGCGAAGTGCCCGGGGAGACGCGGACCCTCAACGCACGGCACCACCGCACGCAGGAGCGCACCGGCCTCCAGCCATGCTCGCTCTGCGCGGGCATCCTCGGGCAGTTCCCCAACGATGCCTTCCTGATCCGCGCCGATGTCGCCACCGCCGTGGGGTACGGCTCGGCATGGGGGGCCGCCACGGATCGCGACTTCGGCATCCGCTGCGCGGAGCACGGGCGCTACTTTTACACGGGAGAGCCGGTTTCCAAATACCGCCTGAGCCACGACTCGATCATCCGGGGGAAGGGCGAATCGCGGGATGACTCCGCGTTCATGTTCGCCCGGCTGCTGGAGGAGCTGCATCCGGCGGACGCGGGCTGCCGGGAAACCGCCACGCACTGTTACCAGCGCATCTTGCCCGCCGCCATCGCGCAGGCCGCGCGGCTCCGGCGCATCCGAACCGGGTGGAGATGGTATTTCTCCCAAGCGCACGCCTGGCGCATCTTCACCCCCGGCGGCATTCGCCGGGCGATCCTGCTCCTGAAGGCGACTTTCAGCCGCTCACGCCCCCAAACCGCTCCATGACCGCAAGCCAATCGCCATCGCCGCTGCTCATCCTCTCCCGCGCCGCCCCCGGTGTGATCGGCGGGCTTGCGGCCTACCAGCGCCACCTCGCCGACGCGCTCCGCCAGCGGGGGCTGGCCGAGACGACGTTCCTCGGGCCGGAGATTCCCCGGCATCCGCGCTGGCCGACGCTCGCCTCGCGGCCCCGCTTTCACGGCTTGCTGGAGAGATGGATCGAGGCGATCTGCCGCCCGGAGATCGAGGCGGCGGCGCGGGGCGGATTCCGCGCGGTGCATTTCGTGGGAACGGGGTGGGACTTCATCGGCTTTGCCGCGCGGGCGGCGGCGCGCCGGAGCGGCGCCCGCTTTACCGTCTGGCCCGCCGTGCACCCCTGGCAGTGGGGGGATGACCGGATCGACCTGCGGCTTTACAACGAGGCCGACGCGGTGTTCGTGCAGAGCCGCCACGAAGCGGCGCACCTGGAGCGGCTCGGCCTGGCACCGGGGCGGGCGGTGCTTTGCGGCCTGCCGCCGATGTGCCGGGCGGACGGCTGCGGGGAACGCCTCCGCGCGCGTCTGGAGCTTGGGCGGCGGCCTGTCGCGCTCTTTCTCGGTGCGCGCTCGGAGGCGAAGGGCTACCCCACGCTGCTGCGGGCGTGGCCGCTCGTGCTGGAGCAATGCCCGGAGGCTGTCCTGCTGCTGGCCGGGCCGGGGAAGGAAGATGAAGCGGAAGCCGCCTCCCTCCTCGCCGCGCTTGCGCCCGGGTCGGTGCGCGATCTCGGCATCCCGGGCGAGGAGGAGAAGGCGGACGCCTACGCCGCCTGCGATCTCTTCTGCCTCCCCTCGGCGCATGAATCCTTCGGCATCGTCTACACGGAGGCGTGGTCGTACGGGAAACCGGTCCTCTGCGGCCCGGCCCCGGCCCCGCGCGAATGGGTGCGCGACGGCGAGACGGGGCTGCACTGTGCGCAAACCCCCGAGTCCGTGGCCGGGGCGATGCTCCGCCTGCTGCGCGATCCCGCCGAGTGCCGCCGCATGGGAGAGGCGGGCCGCGCTTTTCAGAAATCCCATCTCACCTGGGACGGTGTTACCGCGTCCCACGCCGCCGCCTTCGGTCTTCCTGCGTCCTCATGAGTTCCCCCCCTGTCAGTGTTGTCAGTCTCGTTAGTCTTGTCATCCCCACCTGCAACCGGGCCTCGCTGCTGACGGCCTGCCTGGAAGCCGTGGTGCCGCAGATCCCCGGCGATGGCTCGGTGGAGCTGATCGTGAGCGACGACAGCCGCGATTTTCAAACCCGCGACCTGCTGGCACAACGCTGGCCCCAGGCGCGCTGGCTGCAAGGCCCCCGGCGCGGCCCCGGCGCAAATCGCAATGCCGGGGTGGCACAGGCACGCGGCCAGTGGCTGGTGTTCGTGGATGACGATTGCATCCCCCAGCCCGGTTTTCTGGAGGCGTATCGCGAGGCGTTCCGCGAGGCAGCCGCTGCGGGTCCGGCGGGCGAGAACACCATTTTCGCGGGGGCGACCTTCCGCCTGAACCATGAGGCGTTCCCGCTGATGCAGGAGGCCGCCTATCACTACGGCCAGAACGATCTGCCGCCCGCCTGCAATTTCGCCCTCTCCCGGGCGCTTTATACGCGCTGCGGCGGCTTCGACGAACGCTACCGCGTGGCCTTCGAGGATATGGAGCTTTTCGCCCGGCTTCGTGCGACGGGAGTTCCCGTGCGGTATCTGCCGAAGGCGCGCGCGGAGCACCCGCCGCGCCCCCTCCCCCCGGCCCGGACGCTGGCCCGGCGCTGGGAGGCGCGGGTGACGAGCACCTACGATTTCGGCGCTTCCACCGGGCAGTTGCTCTGGCGGCTCCCCCGGCATATCGCGCAGGTGATCGTCTCGCGCTTTTACGGCAGGCGGCTCTGCGCCGATACGCTCGGCGCGGCGGCGGTTTTCGCGAAAGAACTGCTTCTTGCCTTCTGGATGCTGCCGGGCTGGGTGTGGCATCACCGCCGCCAGCCGCGCAGCGACTTCTGGAAAGGCCAGGAGGCTTCTGGTAAACTCCCGCCCAAGTTCGGGCTTTGAATCTTTTCTCCCACCCCGTGCGCATCTCCGTCCTCATCCCCACCTTCCGGCGACCGCAATTTCTGCAAAAGGCGTTGCGGGGCCTTGGCGTTCAGCAACGGCCTCCGGAGGAGATCGTGCTCGGCGTGCGCGAGGGGGATGGCGAAACGGCGGCCTTCCTCGCCGCGCGCGCGGCAGACTGCCGTTTGCCGATCACGATTGCCACGGCCCGGGAACCGGGGGTGATCGCCTCGATGGCGGCGGCGGCAGCGCGGACGGATGGCGATCTTGTCTGCCTGCTCGATGACGACGCCGAGCCGGAGCCTGACTGGCTGGCGCGGATCGAAGCCCGCTTTGCCGCCGAGCCACGGCTGGGCGTGCTGGGGGGGCGCGATCTCTTGCAGGACCAGCCCGCGATGCGCCTCGCGGAGCCGACCACGGAGCGGGTGGGCCAGTTCCCGTGGTACGGCAGGCTGGTGGGCAACCACCATCGCGGCGCGGGCGGCTACCGGCACACGCGCATTGTCAAAGGGTGCAACGCGGCGATCCGTGGCGAACTGTTGCGCGCGATCGGTTTCGAAGGCCGCCTGCGCGGCCAGGGGGCGCAGGTCCACTGGGAGCTGGCGCTTTGCCTGGATGTCGCCAATGCGGGGTACGCCGTAGGGTACGACCCGGCCATCCGCGTGCTCCACCATGTCGCCCCCCGGCATGACCACGACTTGACGCACCGGGGCGTTTTTTCCCCGCACGGGCTTTTCGACATGGTATGGAACGAACGCTTCATCGTCGCCACCCGATGCGGTGCGGCGCGGCGCTCCACGCACCTGGCATGGGCGGTGCTGGTGGGAACGAAGACCGCCCCCGGCGCGCTGCAATATCTGCGGCTGCTGCGCGAGGGCGATGCCAACCGTGCCGCGAAGCTCAAAACCACGATGCGCGCCTTGTGGGAGGGAAACCGGGAGGGGAGCCGCGCCGCAACGGCCTCCCCCTCCCCACCCTCTTCCGGGCGCCCCCATCCTTCCGTGATGCCGTAGATTCCCCGTGACTGCCACCGAACTTTTCCAACGCCTCTGCCGCCGCCTGGAGCTGGCCGTGCCGAATCCGGCTGCGGGATGGCGCCGCTTCCGATTGCGGCTCCGGGGCGCCCGGATCGGCCGGGGCACGCACCTGCCGCGCTGCCGGATGGTCTGGCCGCACCAGGTGAGCATTGGCCGTGACTGCGTGCTCCAGCAGGATGTCTTCTTCAACTACGACCGCTACTGGACCCCCGGCCCCTCGATCATTCTGGGCGAGCGGGTGTTCGTGGGGACGGGCGTGGAGTTCAACTGCTACAGCCGCATCGAGATCGGCAACGACACGCTCATCGCCGCGGGCACCCGGATGATCGACCACGACCACGGGATGGCCCCGGAATCGCTGATCGCGAGGCAGGAGCAGGTGGCCGCGCCGATCCGGATCGGCAACGGCGTCTGGATCGGCGCGAACGTGGTGATCCTCAAAGGGGTCTGCATCGGCGACGGGGCGGTGGTCGGCGCGGGGGCGGTGGTCACGCGCCCGATCCCGGCGGGCAGCGTCTGGGGCGGCATCCCCGCCCGCCCCATCGGCTCGGGGAGCCGGGGGACACGGCCGTCTGGAACGCCGGAAGACTCCGGGCCGCAAAGCCAGCCAGCCTCGTCGTCTATATCCCCCTCATCCCCTTCATGATGCGTCTGGCGATCACCGGATTTGTCTCCACGCAGGCCGGGAGCGTGGCGAGCGCGAACGCGCTGCTGCTGCGCGGTTTGCTGGAGCGGGGGTGCGAGGTGGTCTTTTTCTCCAAAGCCAGCTTTGTCGATCCGCGCCCCGCCGTGGGCGGGCACCCGGGCTTTCGTTTCGTGGATGTGGATAACCGGCTGGCCGACCGCACCCGCGCGCGGCTGGGGCGGGTGCCGCTCCTCGGCGCGGCGAGCCGCTTTGCGGATGCCGCCACTTACAACCGCCTGCTGGTGCGCCGGATTCGCGAGGAGCACGCCGCCGCCCCGTTCCATCTCTGCCTCTGGCTGGGCGACTTTGCACACGGTGGCGTGCCGGGCCTGCCGACGTTGAGCTTTGTCCAGGGGCCGCCGGGGACGGATGCCCGCTCGCTGCTGGCGCGTTTCCCCGAGGTCGCCCGGCTCGCGGGCCGCGCGGCGGCGCTCCGGTGGGCGGCGCTGGCGCGGCTGCGCCTTTCGCGGCGGGGGCTGCCCCGTTTCGCGGCGAGCGACCGGTTCATCGTCGGCAGCACGCAGTCGCAAAAGACGATGGAGCGGCTCTACGGAATCCCCGCGACGGCGCTCGCGCGCCTCCCCTACCCGATCGACCTGGCGATGTTCCGCCTGCCCGGGGAGCCGTGCGCTCCTGCTCCCGCCGCTTCTGGTGACGGGTTACGCGTTCTTTGGCTCGGGAGGATCGTCCCGCGCAAGCGGCTCGATCTTTTTCTGGCCGGGGCGGAACAGGCGATCCGCACCGGGATCAATCTGCGCCTGACCGTGGTGGGGAGCGTCGGCTTCGTGCCGGGGTACGAAAAGCTGCTCGGCGGCTTCCCTTTCCCGGAGCGGCTGGAGTGGACGTCTTCGCTGCCCCGGGAGGAAGTGCCCGCCCTGCTCCACCGCCACGATGTGCTGGCGCAGCCGAGCGACGAGGAGAACTTCGGCTCGTCGTGCGCCGAAGCGCAGGCGTGCGGGCTGCCGGTGATCGTCGGCGCGACCAACGGCAACGCCGACTATCTCTGCGCGCGCGACATCCACCTTCCCGATGACCGCCCCGAATCGCTCGCGGAAGCGTTCGCGGAAATGGCCCGCCGCAAGCGCGCGGGCGCGGAGGCGTGGGGCAGCCCTCTGGAATCCCGCCAGTGCGCGCAACGCCATTTCGCCCTCGACACCGTTGCCGATGGCCTGCTGAAAATCGTGCGCGAAACCGCCGGGACGATCCCGCCTCGACCTTCCACCCACACCGCCTCGCGCCTTTGATGACCCCGATGTCGCCGCCCGCCCAAGCCCGTCTCAAGCTCCTGGTCGTCATGCCTTCGGGCCAATGGCGCGGGGGAGCGGAAGCCTCGCTGCTGCACATCGCGCAAGCCCGCGAGGCGGTGGGCCTCGATCTGAGCGTCGTGTTTCTGGAAGGGGGGAATCTTCCCGGGCGGTTTGTCCACGAAGGGGTGGAGACGACGGTGATGGACGCGGGGCGGCTGCGCAATCCGGTCCGTTTTCTCAGGACCGTCGGCAAGCTGCGCCGCCTCCTTGCGCGGGAGCGGCCCGACGCCGTGTTGGCATGGATGACCAAGGCGCATCTCTACAGCGGGCTCGCGGCGAGGCGTTCCGGCGTTCCCGCTCTCATTTTCCAGGCGGGGCTTTCCGATGGGAGCCCGATCGACCGCCTCGCGCGCCGCATCCCCTCGGCGGGTTATCTGGCCTGCTCGGAATTCGCCGCCGTGCGGCAGCGGGCCGCCCTCTCCGACCCGCGCGAACGGGTGGAGACGGTCCTCCCCGCCTGCGAACACGCGCGCTCCGAGGAGGCGCTCTCCTGCCAGCCTGCCGAGATGAAGCGGCGTCTCGGCTTCGACCCCGCGCTGCCGCTCGTCGGCACGGTGGGCCGGCTCCAGAGATGGAAGGGAGTCCACGTTTTTGCCGAGGCGATGGCGGCGGTCTTTCGCGACGGCGGGCCGTGCCAGGCGGTGATCGTCGGCGGGCCGCACGGGCTGGAGCCGGACTACCCGGCGTTCCTGGAAAGGCGGCTGCGCGAGTTGGGGGTCGAAAGCCGCATCCGCATGGCGGGGGCGCAGGAGAATCCCCACGAATGGATGCAGGCGATGGATGTCTTCGTCCACGCTGCGGAGGCGGAGCCGTTCGGGATCGTGGTGGTGGAGGCGATGAGCCTCGGCAAGCCGGTGATCGCCACCCGGCCGGGCGGTCCCGAGGAGATTATCCACGACGGGCTCGACGGTCTTCTGGTCCCCTTTGGGGAAGCGGCCACGATGGCGGAGGCCATCCGGCGGCTGCTCGGCGACGCGGCGCTGCGCGAGCGGCTCGGCCACGCCGCGCGGGAGCGGGCCCTGGCGTTCACGCCGGAAGCGTTTGCGCGGCGGATGCGGGATGCCATCCACCGGCTTCTGGGGCGCTGAAGCGGCGCGGCGCATGACAAGATGGGGCGTGACGGCGAAGCGCGAGGATTGGTTTTCTTCTTGTCGGCCCCGCTTCCGCCTTGCATCCTTTTCCCCCTTTTCTATGAACGTGCCCAAAGTTCTCGTAGCCGATCCCATTTCCGAACGCGGTGTTGCCGAGCTTGCCTCTGGCGGGCTGCTGGAAGTCACCGTCAAGACCGGTCTGAAGGAAGACCAGCTCCTGGAGATCATCGGCGAGTATTCCGCCCTGGTCGTGCGCAGCCAGACGAAGGCGACCGCCCGGCTGATCGCCGCCGCGGACAAGCTCCGCGTGATCGGGCGCGCGGGCGTGGGGGTGGATAATGTGGACGTGGACGCGGCGACGCGGCGCGGCATTATCGTCATGAACACCCCGGGCGGGAACACCATCTCGACCGCCGAGCACGCCTTTTCGCTGCTGATGGCGCTGGCTCGCAACATTCCGCAGGCCCACGCCAGCGTGAAGGCCATGAAGTGGGACCGCAAGAGCTTCCAGGGCGTGGAGCTCTACAGCAAGACGCTCGCGATCCTCGGCATGGGGCGCATCGGCACGGAAGTCGCCCGCCGCGCGATGGCCTTCGGCATGTCGGTGCTCGCCTATGACCCGTATCTCTCCGCGAGCCGCGCCCGGGCGCTCCAGGTGGAGCTGGTGGAAAACCTCGACGATCTTCTGCCGCGCGCCGATTTCATCACGATGCACATGCCCTCCACGCCGGAGACGCACCACCTGCTCGATGCGCGTCGGCTCGCGCTGACGAAAAAGGGAGTGCTCATCGTCAACTGCGCGCGCGGCGGTCTGGCGGACGAGGCGGCGCTTTACGACGCGATCAAAAGCGGGCAGGTCGGCGGCGTGGCGCTCGATGTCTTTGAAGTCGAGCCGCCCCCGGCAGAGCTTCCGCTGCGCGAGCTGCCCAATGTCGTCTTCACCCCACACCTCGGCGCTTCCACGGCGGAGGCGCAGGAGAATGTCGGCATCGAGATCGCCCAGGCGATCCGCGCCGCGCTGCTGGAGGGGGAAATTCGCAACGCGGTGAACATGCCCAACATCGACGCCAAGACGCTCGCGGCGATCGGCGGGTTCCTGGAACTCGGCGACAAGCTCGGGCGCGTGCTCTCGCAGATCGCGCCGAAGCGGGCGGAGACGCTCAACGTCGCCTACAGCGGCAAGGTGACGGAACTCAACACCACGCCGGTGACGCGCGCGGTGCTCACCGGCTTCCTGAAAGCGGCGGGCGGCAGCGATGTCAACACGGTGAACGCCCCCGCGCTGGCGGAGACGCTCGGCCTGAAGGTGACGGAGACGCGCGTGAGCGCGCAAGAGGACTTTACGGATCTCATCGAGGTCTCGGCGGGCGAAAACGGCTCGGTGACTTCCGTGGCGGGCACCTTCTTCGGCCAGAAGCCGCGCATCGTGAAGATCAACAACCGCTACGTGGAGGCGAAGCCGAAGGGCGTTCTCCTGCTGCTGGAGAACCGCGACCGCCCCGGGATGGTCGGCCACTTCGGCACGGTCCTCTCGCGGCACGGCGTGAACATCGCGGGGATGTCGCTGAGCCGCAACCAGGCCGGGGGCGAGGCGCTGACGGTCCTCAACCTCGACACGCTCCCCGCGCAAGCGGTGCTCGACGAACTGCTCGCGCTGGAGGACATCCGCAGCGTGCGCGCGATTGTGCTCTAGCTCCCACCCCTCTGCATCCCGATGGTCTCCATCTCTTTTTCCCGAGCCATCTGCACCACCTTCAGAAAATCCGCCTCTTTGCTGGGTGCGGCTTTCCTGACTCTTTGCGTCTCTTCTTCCGTTCTCGCAGCGGACCAGGCGAAGGACGCCGCAGCCGCTCCGGGGAAGGTTTACCGGATCATGGCCGTGGGCGATTCGATCACCGAAGGGGGCGCCAGGCATATCTCCATCTCCTACCGCATTCCGCTCTGGGAGAAGCTGACGGCGGCGGGGTATCGCTTCGAGTTCGTCGGGGCGCGCACCAGTGAAACGCCTCACGGCCCGTTGAAACACGAGGGGTACAGCGGCAGGAGCGCCGAGTTCCTGGCGAAGAACGTGCCGCCCGTGTTCAAAAGCCAACCGGCTGACATCGTTCTCATCGCCGCAGGCCACAACCACACCGCCGAGGAGAAGCCGGTGGGGAAGATCATCGCAGCAACAGAGGCGATGATCGGCTCATTCCGCGAGATCAACCCGGATGTGACGGTGCTGCTCGCGCAGGTGATCCCCTCGGGCAAGCTTCCCAAATACGCCTATATCCCCGAGCTCAATGAAGCCCTGGCGAAACTGGCGGCGCGGATCAATACGCCAAAGCAGCCGGTGATTCTCGTCGATCTGGCCACCGGGTTCGACTGGCACACGGACGCCATCGCTGACCATGTGCACCCGAACGCGCAGGGAGCCGAAAAAATGGCCCTCCGATGGTTTGCCGCGCTGGAGAAGGTGATGCGGAAGCCTGCTCATCAGTAGGCTCACGCGAAGACGCGAAGGCGCGAAGG
>CAZYVL010000017.1:20103-24260 GCA_964651005.1 uncultured Chthoniobacteraceae bacterium
GACTTCGCCCAGAGCACCCGCTTCGTGCTCGGCTGGCCGCAGACGACGCAGGCGCCGCTCTCTTGCGGGGCGTTACCGTCGCCGTCGTCCTCGAACGGGATGCAGCGGATCGTGACCTTGAGGCGGTTCTTCACCTCTTCCTCGCATTGCGGCGAGCCGCACCAGTGCGCGCGGGCGAAGCCGCCGTGGATCTCCGGTTTCTCGGCGTTTTCGGGGGTGAAGAAGGCGTCGAACTCCTCGCGCGTCTCCACGTTGCGGGTGTTTGCGTCGCGGGATTCCAGCGCGCGGGCGTAAAGGGCGTCCTGGATCGACTGCAAAATGTCCACGATCCGGCACGGCACCTCCGCCGCCGGGAGAAATTCCTTCTCCTTGTGCGGGCGGTCGCGGCGGGCGAGCGCGACGCTCCCCTTCTCCAGATCGCGCGGGCCGATTTCGATCCGCACGGGGATCCCTTTCTTGATCCACTCCCAGTTCTTGATGCCGCCGCCGAGGTC
Organism: uncultured Chthoniobacteraceae bacterium; assembly: GCA_964651005.1. Classification (GTDB taxonomy): domain Bacteria; phylum Verrucomicrobiota; class Verrucomicrobiia; order Chthoniobacterales; family Chthoniobacteraceae; genus DATMFV01. Next base: position 20,598 of record CAZYVL010000017.1, read on the forward strand.
GCGCTTGTCCACCTCCACGACGACCGGCTCGCCGTGAAACGCTTGCGCGCGCAGTTCCTCCGCCAGCTTTTCAGCGGCGGCGAGGACGGCCTCGCGCGTCTCGGGCTTCGGCGTGACGGGGAGGATCACCACGTGCGAGGGGGCGACGCGCGGCGGGAGGACCATCCCGTCGTCGTCGGCGTGCGCCATGATGAGCGTGCCAATGAGCCGGGTGCTCACGCCCCAGCTTGTCGTCCAGGCGAACTCCTCGCGCCCCTCGCGCGACTGGAAGCGGATGCCGCTCGCCTTGGCAAAGTTCTGCCCGAGGAAGTGCGAGGTTCCCGCCTGGATCGCCTTGCGGTCCTGCACCATCGCCTCGATGCAAAGCGTCCGGACGGCTCCCGGAAACCGCTCGCTCTCGCTCTTCTCCCCGCAGTAGACGGGGACGGCGAGGTGCTCGCGGGCGAAGGTTGCATACACGCCGAGCATTTTCTCGGTTTCCTCGATCGCCTCCTCTTTCGTCTCGTGCGCGGTGTGCCCCTCCTGCCAGAGAAACTCGGCGGTGCGCAGGAAAAGGCGGGGGCGCATCTCCCAGCGGACGACGTTGGCCCACTGGTTGATGAGGATCGGCAGGTCGCGGTACGACTGGACCCACTTGGCGTAGGTCGCCCCGATGATCGTCTCCGAGGTGGGGCGGACGACGAGCGGCTCGGTGAGCTCCGCGGCGGGCGCGGGGCGCATCCGGCCATCTGCGCCGACCTCCAGGCGGTGATGCGTGACCACGGCGCACTCCTTGGCGAACCCTTCCACGTGCGCCGCCTCTTTTTCCAGGTAGCTGATCGGGATGAAGAGCGGGAAATAGGCGTTCCGGTGCCCCGTTGCCTTGAAGAGCGCGTCGAGCTGCCGCTGGATCGCTTCCCAGAGGCCGTAGCCCCACGGCTTGATGACCATGCAGCCGCGCACGTCGGAGTTCTCGGCCAGGTCCGCCGCGCGGACGACCTGCTGGTACCATTCGGGGAAGTCTTCGTCGCGGCGGGGAGAGATCGCGTTTTTCGGAGATGGGGTCGGAGATGAACTCATAGTTGTTGCAAAAAGCGGCGGTAGAATGCGACGCCTTCCCGGAGAGCGTCCACGGTGATCCACTCATCCCGGGTGTGCGCCTGGACGATGGAGCCGGGTCCGGCGGCGACGGCGGGGATGCCCCCGGCGGCGAACACGGCGGCGTCGCAAAACCAGCTCGCCCCGCCGCAGTGCTTCCCGGCGCGTTCGAGCGCGGCGACGAGCGGGTGCGCCGGGTCGGTCCAGAGCGGGGTGGATTCGCGGTAGGTCCCCTCCAGGCCGGGGTCCACATCCCGCCGCAGTTCGGAGAGGAGCCGCGCCCCGAACGGGGTGGAGCCGGTTTCGTAAAGCTCGGGCGTCATGCGGAGATCGACGGTCATTTCGCAAAAATCCGGCACGATATTCGTCCGGCTGCCGCCACGGATCGTCCCGACGTTGAACGTGGGCGAGCCGAGGACGGGGTTGACGATCCCCGCAAACCGGGGGCCGAGCGTCCCGCGCAGCCAGGCGATCACCTCCTGCATCTTGTAGATCGCGTTGACGCCCGAGTCCGGGGCGGAGCCGTGCATGGCGACGCCGCGCGTGGTCAGGTTCAGCCAGCAGGAGCCTTTGTGCGCGTGGACGATGGTCGCGCCGGTCGGTTCACCGACGAGCGCGAAACTTTCGCCGGGGTTCTCCGCGCCGTATTCCTTCACGAATGCCTTGGAGCCGTACTGCCCGGTCTCCTCGCCCATCAACCCGACGAACCAGATCTCATGCGAAAGCGCGGCGATCTCTTCCCGCATTTCCCAAAGCGCCCAGAGCATCGCGGCCATCGACCCTTTCGTGTCGCTCGCGCCGCGTCCCCAGATTTTCCCCTCCTCCTCCTTGCCGGAGAACGGGGCGATGGTCATCCCGGCGATGCCGACGGTATCGAGATGCGGGGCGAGGTAGACCCGCTTCTTGCCGGGGCCGCCGCCGGGGAAGATGCCGATGACGTTGGGGCGACCGGGGTAGACCGGCTGCATCTCGACACGCGCCCCGGCCTGCCGCAGAAACTCCGCGACAAACTCCGCGCACGCCTGCTCCCCGCACTGGGCCGGGGGCGCGCCGGGGTCGCCCTCCGGGTTGACGCTCGGGATGCGGACGAGAGCCTGGAGCAGTTCGACGACGTTGGCGGGGGCGCTCATGGTTCGGGATCAGGGATGGGGGGCGGCTGGAGCAACCGGGGACAACGCGCCCCGGCTGGCCGGAGCTAGGGAATCGCTGATTAAATGGAGCACGGCGAAAGCGCAGGCAGTTTTGATGGATTTTTGATCCGGGTTTCCGCAGCCTGTCTGAAGACAGGTGAGGAAAACCCGGGGCAAAAAGACGCAAAAATGACCAGCTTGCAGCATCGCTTGCTTTAATCAGCGGTTCCCTAGGGCTGCGCGACCGCTTCGCGCGTGCGCAGATACCACTCGACGAATTTCGGAATCCCCTCGGCGATCTTGGTCGTGGGCTGGTAGCCGAGCAGCTCCCGCGCCTTGCTGATGTCGGCGTAGGTGAGCGGCACATCCCCGGGCTGCTCCGGCAGGCGGTTGATCTGCGCCTTCTTGCCGAGCGTGTTTTCAATGAGCGCGATGAGTTCGCTCAACGTGGTTGTCTGGTTTTCGCCGAGGTTGAACACGTCGCAGAGCGGCCCTTCGTACGCCAAACAGGCGAGCACGCCCTGGAGCACGTCGTCAATGTAAGTGTAGTCGCGCCGGGTGGAGCCGTCGCCATACTGGTCGATCGGTTTCCCTTCGTGAATGAAGCGGGTGAATTTGTGGATCGCCAGGTCGGGCCTCTGGCGCGGGCCGTAGACGGTGAAAAAGCGCAGATTGATCGTCCGCATCCCGTAGAGGTGCGAGTAGTTGGAGCAGAGCTGCTCGACGGAAAGCTTGGTGGAAGCGTACGGGCTGATCGTCTGGTTCAGGCACATGTCCTCGCGGAACGGCACGGTCTTGAGGACGCCGTAGACGGACGAGCTCGACGCGCAGACAAACCGGGGGACTCCCGCCCGCCGGGAGGCTTCCAGGAGGTTGAAGGTGCCGGTGATGTTGGTGTCGATATAGAGCTTCGGTTCCTTGATGGAGGGGCGCACTCCGGCGCGGGCGGCGAGGTGGACGATGCAGTCGAACTTCCCCTCCCCGATGATCCGGTCCACGGCCTCCGCGTCGCGGATGTCGTTTTCATGCAGCGCGATATGCGGCAGCGCGCACCGGAGGTTTTCCCGCTTGATCCGGGGATCGTAAAAATCGTTGAACTCATCGAGCACGGCCACTCCATGTCCGAGCGCCAGGAGCTGATCGACGAGGTGGGACCCAATAAATCCGGCACCGCCGGTCACCAAGATTTTCATCGGTGCAAGCTAGGAGGAGGACCAAAGCCGGGCAAGCAAAAGTTCCCCCCGCCCAAGCGGCAAAACGGGGGCGGTCCACCCCTGTCCCCACCCCCACTCATTTGAGCTGCTTTTTCCACGGCGGGGCGGGATGGAGCTTTGCGCGCGTGTTCTGTGTTCTTTGTGGAGCTTTCTGCTTCCCGTTTCCCCGCTGACTCCGTATGATACCCCCTTCCGCGTGATTCCCCCCGATTCCCGCTTTGGGAACCGCCGCAATCCGTGCG
>CAZYVL010000017.1:24360-27942 GCA_964651005.1 uncultured Chthoniobacteraceae bacterium
GCGCAACCCACGTTCAAAGCACTTTCGCTCCCCGCTCCATTTCATCAGCGTTTCCTTGACACACCCCTACCGTGGTGAGATAGAACGAAAATCCCTTACCCCTCCATTAGACTATGGCCGACGAGCATCCCCCAGAATCCGATCCGAATCTCTCCAAGAAGGCGACCGTGCGCATCACCCTCCCGCCCAAACCCGCCGCAGCCGGAAACGGGCCGAAGAAAGAGACGATCCGCATTACCGTTCCGCAACCGGCCTCGGGCGTGAAAAAGGAGACCGTCCGGATTGGCGATGTCGCCAAGAAGGAGACCATCCGCATCAGCCTTCCTCCGCAGGCGGGCAAGCGCGACACGATCCGGATCGACAATCCTCCGGCCGCCGCAACCTCCGATGAAGAGGCGCGTACAACCATGCGCATCAATCTCCCGGCGGACGCCGCCTCCCGCACCACAATGCGGATCGACATCCCGGAAGGAGCGAAAGCAGAAGAGGCCGAGCCCAAGAAAGGCTCCGCGCAACTCGCCGCGGATTCGATTGCGGCAACGCCGACCGCTCCGTCAGCGCCAGCCGCACCGAATGCACCGCTGCCTCCTCCCCCGCTTTCCAAGCTCTCGCCGCCGAAGGCTCCGGCTCCCGCCGGGCTGAAGCCTCCAACACCGCCCACCCCGCCCGTCGCGCCTTCCCTTCCGAAAGCGCCACCCAAGGCAAACCCGGCGGCTCCGGCAGCCCCAGTGGCTCCCCGGCCCGCAGCCGTTCCGGCTCCCGCCCCCGCTCCCAAGGCGGCGGCTCCGGCCCCGGTCATCCAGAAGCCGCTCGCGCCGAAGAAGGAAACCACACGCATTCAACTCGCCCCGGAGCCGAAAACGCTCCCCAAGGCGACCGTGAAGTTCCAGCAATCCGCCCCCGCCGCCGCGCCCTCGGCGGCCATCCATACGGCGGGAACCGACGCGGCTCCCGCGAAGGAAACGGACTCCCTCGTGATCCCGCTCAGCCTCGTCGCGGCAGCGGCGGCGGCGTTCGCGCTCGTGGCGGCTTACTTCGTCCAGTAGGAAAAGCAAACCGCCCTCCCTGCTTCAACCGAACCCAAGCAAAGCCTCAAAGTTTCAAAAGCCCCTCAACCCACACCCCCCTCTGAACTCATGGCCACTCCAAACATCCCGAATCTTCCTCAGGCGACCGTGAAACTCTCCGGCGGCCCCTCGGCCGCAGGAGCGCCATCCGCCGCCATCCACACCGCAGGCGCGGCAGCGGCCCCGGCACAGGCAGACTCACTGCTCACGGTGCTCAGCCTCGTCGCGGCGGCCTCGATGGCCTTCGCGCTCGTGGCGGCTTACCTCGTCCAGTAGCCCCGGCGCTTAGGCTCTTTGGCGCTTCGGTGCTTGGGCACTCCTGCGAAAGAGCAAACCGCCGATCCCCTTTCAAGCGAACCAGATCAACCAGACCCAACCAGACCACCCAAGCGAAATCCCCGGATCGCATCCACTCGAACCAGCCGAACTTTCTCTCTCTCATGGCCAGCGAAAACGTACTGCATCTTAGCGACGCCACCTTCGACCAGGAGGTTGCCAACTCCACAACGCCCGTCCTCGTGGACTTCTGGGCGACCTGGTGCGGCCCCTGCAAGATGATCGCGCCGATCATCGACGAAATCGCCAATGAAAAGGCGGGAGCCGTGAAAGTCGTCAAGGTCGATGTGGACCAGAACCAGGCGGTTTCCGCCCGGTACGGCATCCGCGCCATCCCGACGCTCCTCCTCTTCAAAGGGGGCGAGGTGAAGGAGCAGATTGTCGGCATGGTGAGCAAGAAGGATCTCCTCGCCAAGATCGACGCGATTTCCTGATCCAAGGTTTCTCCAATTTCTCAAGCCTTTGTAAACGGCGTCTTCGGAAACGGAGACGCCGTTTTTTTCGGGAACGCGCTTGGAAGCGGCAACGATTTTCTGGCTCCTGGCGGCGGCCTTCGCGGCGAGCGCCCTCGGCGGCGGCCTGGGAATGGCCAGCGGCATCTTCATCGTGCCGATCCTGACGCTCTTTTTCGGAGTCGGCATCCGAAACCGCGATCGGCGCCAGCATCGTCTCCGTCATCGCCTGTTCCTGCGGCAGCGCGGCCTCGTTTTTGAAAGAGCGTTTGACCAATATCCGGCTCGCCATCGTCCTGGACGATGATCGCCGCCGGATTTCTGATCGGGCTCTGATTTTTCCTATCGGCGTCCGGGCTGAGGCCCAGGCCCGGGGATGACGATGATCCGGCGTTCCCCCAGCCCGGGGGCTGCGAAAGGCCGGACGCGATGTGGCGCTCGTGGCGCGCGCGGCTCCCGCCGCGAAGAGTGGAGCGCGCGCCGGAGAACCGCTTCGAGCGATTCGCCCGACGAACTTCCGGGCGGAAGAGCGCCGGTCGCGCCGGGGGCTTGAGTGGGAGCAGGAGCCGGAACCGCCCAAGGATCAGCCGGGGCGACCGGCTCGGCCCGGCGCACGGGAATCCACGCATCGTGCGCGGCGCAACGGGCCGACGGCATCATCCCGGCGGGGAGTTCCGCCGTGTAGGCGCTCCCGGCGTTCTGGCACCCGAGCGTGGCCCGCAGGCCGGTCTGCGCGCAGAGCACGGCCCGCTGGTGCGGCACGCGGGTGGGGAGCGGCGCGGAGGGGTAGCTTGCCTCCGGGGCGGCCTGGATGAAATCGACCCAGATCGGCAGCGCGAGCGTGGCGCCGTAGCCGTGCGGCATGATCGGCTGCGGCTTGTCGAAGCCGACCCAGACGCCGCAGGTGAGCGAACGGGTGTAGCCGACGAACCAGGCGTCGCGGCATTCGTTGGTGGTGCCGGTTTTTCCGGCGGCTGCCTTGGTCAACCCGAGCCGGGCGGCGCGGGCGGCGGTGCCGTGGCGGAGCACCTCGCCGAGCAACCCGCTGGTAAGCTCCGCCGCGCCGCGATCCATCGCGCGGACGCGGGCGCGCATTTCCGTCGCCCCCGCGTCGTAGAGAACCTTCCCGGAGGCGTCCACGATCCGGGCGATCAAAAAACTCGGCGACCAGATGCCGCCGTTGGGAAAGGCGGTGTAGGCGGAGGTGAGATCGCGCAGCGTCGTCTCGAACCCGCCCAGAAACGAGGCCGGATACCGGGGTACCGGGCGAAGGCCAAGCCGTTCGGCGGTTTTGCAAACCGCGTCCAGCCCGGCGAACTCCCCCACCCGCACGCTCATGGTGTTGCGCGAACGGATCAACCCGACGGCGGCGGGCAGCCAGCCGCCGTACTGGCCGTCGGAGTTATCGGGCGACCATGTTTTCGGGATGTCGGGGTATTCTCCCGGGGCGATGCGCCAGTCGCCGACCCAGGAGCCGGGGAGCAGCCCGTGCGCAAAGGCGGTGGCGTAGACAAACGGCTTGAAGGTGGAGCCGACCTGCCGCCGCGCGAGGCAGGCGCGGTCAAACTGGCTCTGCGCGTGGTCGCGCCCGCCAACGAGCGCGCGGATCGCCCCGGAGCGATTGTCGATGGCGATGAGCGCGGCCTGGAGATAGCGGGTCGGCTTTTCGGGCTGGCCCGGGGCGGCTGGGACGTAGCCCGCCTTGAGCGGATGCGGCCACTCCTTGC
>CAZYVL010000017.1:28042-32141 GCA_964651005.1 uncultured Chthoniobacteraceae bacterium
CTTGCCCCCATTCTTGCCCCCATTGTGCGCTTCGATCTCGGCGGTGCGCCGCCGGAGCGCCTTTTCGGCCTCTTTTTGCAGCACCGGGTCGATGGTGGTGTAAATCCGCAACCCGCCGCGAAAAATTTGCTCCGCGCTCAGCATCCGGTCGAGCTCGCGCCGTACCGCGTCCATGACATCGCTATCCTGCGAGGGGAGCCGTTGGCCGCCGCGGACCTCCAGCGGCTCTTGCCGCACCCGCGCCGCGGCTTCGGGAGAGAGCATCCCGAGCGCGCTCATCCGCCCGAGCACGATGTCGCGCTGTTCCCGCGCCGCTTCCGGGTCCGTGAGCGGGGAGGTGCGCCCGGGGCTGCGGATGACGCCCGCGAGCGTGGCGCATTCGCCGAGGGTCAACGCCCCGGCGTCTTTCCCGAAGTAGACCTGCGCGGCGCGCTGCAAGCCGTAGGCTCCAGAGCCGAAGTAGACGCGGTTGAGGTAGAACTCCAGGATCTGCTCCTTGGAAAAGCGTTCCTCGATCTTCCACGCCAGGAGCGCCTCGACGATCTTCCTGTCGAGCGTCCGTTCCGTGAGGTGAAACGAGTTGCGGGCAAGCTGCTGGGTGATCGTGCTCGCCCCCTGGCGCACCTCGCCGCCGCGCAAGTTCACGAGCGCGGCACGGGCGATGCCCGCGTAGTCCAGCCCGGAGTGCGTCCAGAACCGGGCATCCTCGCGCGCCAGCAGGGCGTCGATAAAATTTTTTGGCACACGGCGCAGCGGAATGAGGAAGCGGTTTTCCCCCTGGATGTACGAGAGCGGGACGCCGTGCGCGTCGTAAACAACCGAGCGTTGGGGGATGAGCCGCACTTCGCGCAGGTCAAACTGCGCCAGCCGCCTCGCGTACTCCAGGCGGAGGACCGTGAAGAGAAGCAGCGCGGCTCCCCCCACGGTGATCCCCAAAATCGCCACCGCCCTGAGAAACCGAAACGCCACGGCGGCGGCAATCCCAGGGGCGGGTGTTCTCCTTTTTCCTTGCACCTCCCTTCTGGTTTCGCGCTCCGCTCCAAGATCGGCTCCGCAACCGGGTTTGCGCACCGCCTCCACCCGTGCTAAAGAGGCGCTATGCTCCGTACCGTTTTGGCCTTCCTCTTTCTCGCGGTCCTTCCCCAGATCGCCCCGGCGCAGACCGACGAAGCGCCGGAGCCGGAGCATATCCAGGCGGAGATGGTGGCCGAGGTCGCCCACATTACTCCGGGAAAGCCGTTCAGGACCGGGGTGCACCTCAAGATCGCCCCGGGGTGGCACACCTACTGGATCAACTCGGGGGATTCCGGGCTGCCGATCTCCGTGGAGTGGGAGCTGCCGCCGGGGTGGAAGGCGGGCAACCTGCAATGGCCGCTGCCGGAGAAGCACGTGGAGCAGGGGGATATGCTCACCTACGGCTACAACAGCGAGGTCTTCCTGATGGCGGAACTCACTCCGCCCGCGAACCTCCCTCCGGGCGCGGAGGTGGCGCTGCGCGCCAAGGTGAGCTGGCTGGTGTGCGATCAAAGCTGCGTGCCGGGCAATGCGGACCTTTCCCTGAAACTTCCCGTGGCCAATGCCGATGCCGGGGGGCCCCCTCCCCCGGCCGATCAGGCGACGCTCTTCTCGCGTTACGGCGCGCTGCTTCCCCGCACGGGCGCGCCCCCCTACCCGGTGCGTTGGGAGCCGCACGACACGGAGGTTTACCTGAAGGTTTCCGGCCTTCCTGCCGGGGCGAAGATCGACTTCTACCCGGCCACCGACATCCCCCGGCACCCGGAGCTTCTCTCGCCCGACGCGATCCGCATTCCCCTGCCGAAGCCGCCGGAAGCGCCGTTTGTCCAGGGGTTGCTGATCGTCGGCGATCCCGCCACCGGCACGCGAAGCGGCTGGTACATGGAGTACCGCTCCGAGGGCGTGGCCCGCCCGACCATTGTGACGAGCAAACCGGGGGCGGGCGCTCCCCCTTCCGGCTCTCCAGGCGGCCTGGCGGGGACGAATCTTTCCCTCTCCCGCGCGCTCCTTTTTGGCCTGCTCGGCGGGTTGATCCTGAACCTGATGCCGTGCGTGCTGCCGGTGATCGGGCTCAAGGTCTTTAGCTTCGTCAACCAGGCGGGGGAGTCGCGGCGGCGCGTGTTCGGGATCGGGCTGGCGTTTTTCGCGGGGATTTTCGCCTGGTTCATGGTGGTGGCCGCGCTGATTTCCGCAGCGCGGGCTGCGGGGCACGAATTGACATGGGCCTTCCAGTTCCAGAACGCGGGCTTCGTTCTCGGAATGACGCTGCTCGTCTTTGTCTTCGCGCTGAATCTGCTCGGCCTTTTTGAAATCTGGCTGCCCGGCATGGGGCGTTTTGCCGCGCTCTCTTCGCGGGAGGGGTACGGCGGCGCGTTCCTGCATGGCGCGTTCGCGACGCTGCTGGCCACCCCGTGCACGGGGCCGCTCCTCGGGCCGGTGCTGCCGGTCGCCTTCTCGCAGAGCACGGGGGTGAGCTTCGCCATGTTCGCCTCCATCGCCGTCGGCATGGGGCTGCCGTACCTGATCCTGGCCGCGCAGCCTGGCTGGATGCGCCTGCTGCCGAAGCCGGGGCCGTGGATGGTGCGGCTGCGGCAGGTGGTCGGCTTCCTGCTGCTAGGCACGGTGGTCTGGCTGCTGGGCGTGCTCTTTGCGCTCAAGGATAAGCCGGAGACCGGGGTGCTCTGGATTCTGCTTGGAGTCGGGCTGGCGTGCTGGATTTTCGGCAACTGGGTCACTCCCGGAGCGCGGCCTTTGCAGCGCGGCGTGGCGCTTGTGGCGATGGCGGGGGTGATTCTGCTCTCGCTCTTTTTCGCGCGGCCCCAGCCGATGGCGGACTGGGAGGCGTGGTCGCCGGAGCGGGTCGCGGCGCTGCGCGAGGAGGGGAAGCCGGTCTTCATCGACTTCACGGCGAGCTGGTGTTTCAACTGCAAATACAACGAGCGTTTTATCCTCTCCACCAACCCGGTCCAGAAGGCGCTGCGCGGCTTCGTCACGCTCAAGGCGGACTGGACGCGGGGCGACCCGAAGATCACCGAGGAACTCAAGCGGCTCGGGCGGCGCGGCATCCCCGTGTACGCGGTTTATCCGGCGGGCGGCGGCGAAGCCGAGGTGCTCCCGGAGCTTCTGACCCAGGGTACGGTGATCGAGGCGCTGGAGCAGGCCCGGGCCGGGCGCTAGCCGCATTTTCCTGCCGAGGCCCGAACCTTTTCACGGATTGACGACGCGCATCCTCTCCGACCTCCACTACGGCCACCCCGCCACGTTCGTGCGCGACTTGCGCCAGCTCGCGCCGTTGCTCGAAGGGGCGCGGCGGGTCGTCTTCAACGGCGACTCGGTGGAGATGCGCTTCGTGCGGGAGCGCGAGCGGGGCGCGGCGCATTTCGCGCAGCTGGCGGCGTTCTGCGGGGAGGCGGGGGTGGAGGCGCTTTTCCTGACCGGCAACCACGACCCGGCGCTCACCGCACTGCATCATCTCGATCTGGCCGGGGGGGCTGTTTTCGTCACCCACGGCGATGTCTTCTTCCACGGGCTTTCCCCCTGGAGCTGGGAGTGGCGCGCGCTGCGCGAGGCGCATACCCGGTTTCTCCGCGAGGCGGGGCAGGAACAGGCCCCGGAGGCGGTGGCGCTGGAGCCGCAGCTTGCCGCCGCCCGGCTCGCGGCGCGGGCGATTGAAACGCTTGGCCCGCGCCCGCACCACGCGGGGCGGCTCCGCTCGCTGCCGGATCTCGCCCGGGAGGTCTGGCCGCCGTGGCGTCCGCTCCGGATGATCGACTGCTGGCTCAAAGCCCCGGCGCGGGCGGCGGCGTTCGCGGCGCGGCACCGGCCCGGGGCGAAGGTGTTTCTCGTGGGCCACACCCATCGCGCGGGCATCTGGAAGCGCGGCGGCTGCACCGTGGTCAACACCGGCAGTTTTCTCCCGTATTCGGGGGTGTTCGCGGTGGATCTTCTCCCCGGGGAGGTCGTTGTCCGCAAGATCACCACGGGCAACGGGGGCAACGGGGCGTTTCGGCTCGGGCGGGAGGTGGCCCGGATCGGTCTGGATTAAGCCGATTGAGCCGCCCCGTCGGCCTCTCCTCTTGGGCAT
>CAZYVL010000018.1:0-31929 GCA_964651005.1 uncultured Chthoniobacteraceae bacterium
AACCCCAGCCGGGGCTCGCTTTGTTTTGTCGCGGTATGGCGGGTAAGGCTGGTGGGCAAGACTGCCAGCTTGCGGGGTTTTCCGGATCGAGCTTTGGGTTGAGCCGTGGATTGACATGGCGGGGCTGCGATGCCATTTTCTGCGGCGAATGGCTTTCTTCCACCATCGCCTCTTTCAGAGGCTCTTTGGCGCGATTGTGTTCTGTCTTTTCGGCATCAACGTCGTTGGCGGAGTGGTTGATGGCGCGCCTGAGGGGTGGCAGGCGGTCTGTCATTCTGTACGGAACAGCGAGGTACGAAAGGGCGAGGTTTCCTGCAATTCCGTGTCCGCACGGCAGCCGGAACAGCTTGTTCGGCGCATTCAGACCACCCAGGTGGCCCATTTTGCGCTTTGTTCTGCCGATGCCGGGGTTGGGGAGTGTCCTTGCTGCCCGCCTTCCCACTCCTGTGCTTGCCTGATTCACCACGGAACGGCGATTGCTCCGGGGGAGGCGCTTCGATTTTCTCTTAGCCAGGCAGGGCTTTTTTTCTTTGTGATTGGGGATGAGTATCCTCCGCTCGGGATGCCTCCCTCTATCGAGCACCCGCCTCAATTGGCGTAAGCGGGATTTCTCCGGGGGTTGGTTGGTCGTTGGCCGTTGCTTACGCTCCCCGGTTTTTTTACGGCGCTTTCCCGCCGCCGTTCACGCTTGCGCTCTCTTCGAGCGCGGTTCTTTTCCTCCTCTTTGCCTCTTTGCAGGCCTTTTTGGGTTGTCCAAACCGAATGCCACTATGTTTTTTCACAAACTTCTTTTACCCGCTTTTCTGGCGGCATGCCCGCTCTCCGGTTTCAGTGCGGGGCAGACGCTGACGCTGGACGAAGCCCTTGCCCGGACGTTGCGGCAAAGCCCCGACCTGGCTGCGTATCGCTGGGAGCTTCGCGCCGCCGATGCCCGAACGCTTCAGGCGCGGCTGCGGCCCAACCCGGAGCTGAACCTGATGATTGAGAACTTTACTGGCAGCGGGCCGTACCGCAGTGGAGAGGAGGCGGAGCGGAAGCTGGAGATCAGCCAGCCCGTGGAACTCGGCGGGAAGCGCCAGGCCCGGATCGCGGAGGCCCGGGCGGGTCGCGGGGTGGCCTTTTTGGAGTATGAATCCGCCCGGCTTGATGCGCTTAAAACGACGACGCAAGCGTTTATCGACGTGCTTGCCGCCCGGGAGCTGGCCGCCATTGCGGAAGAAAACCTTCTTCTCGCTGAAAAGGCCAAGCAGACTGCCGACCGCCATGCGGAGACAGGAAAGGTCTCCGCCGTGGAGGCGACGCGGGCGGGAATCGCCTGCTCGACTGCGCGGATCGAACTGGCGCAAGGGAGGCGGGCGCTTGCCTCGGCACGCGGTACGCTTGCCGCGCGGTGGGGAGCGATGCGCCCGGATTTCGCCGCTGTTTCCGGCAAACTGGAGCTTTCCTCCGGTGATGGCCCTCTTCCGCCGCTGGAGACGCTTTATTCCAGGGTCGCGCGCAATCCACGGCTTGCGAAGTGGGCCACGGAGCGCGCCCGGCGCGCTGCCCTCGTCGCGCAGGCCAAGGCGCAGGCGACGCCCGATCTGACGTTTACCTTCGGTCCCCGGCTGCTTGGCGGCAGGGAGGATGTCGCCGCAATGGTCGGTATTTCCCTTCCTCTTCCGCTCTGGAACCGGAACCAGGGGAATATCAAAGAGGCGCAGGCAAACCTTGGCAAAACGGGCGAGGAAGAGCGGGCCGCCCAGGCCGGGGCGGCTGCTGCGCTCAATGAAGCGTGGCAAACCGCAGCGCGCGCTCGCGAGGAGGCGGAGACGCTTCGCCGCGAGGTTCTTCCGGCGGCGCGGGAGGCCGAAACGCTTGTCACCACCGGGTACGAGGCGGGCCGTCTCTCGCAGCTCGACATCTTCGAAGCCCGCCGGACGCTCACCGCCGCACGCGGGCAGGCTATTCGCGCCCTGGCGGATTACCACAAGGCGCTCGCGGAGATTGAGGCGCTCACCGCTGCGTCCGAAATGCCCAAGCCACCGCCTCCCCTTCGCGACAAGCCCCGCAAGTACCGTAAGCCTTGATTTCCGATCACTCGTGTTCTCATGAACAAATCCTCCTTTTTCCTTATTCCCGCGATTGTCGCTCTGACCGCCTTCGGCGGCTGGAGAATCCTTCGCCATTCCCCCGCTCCGGCAACGCAACCCGATGCGCATGCTCATTCCGATGAACACGAGCACGAGCACGAACACGAGCACGAGCATGGGCAAGACCATGACGATGGGCCAGCCCGCGTGGAACTCGACGCGGAAGCGAGAAAGAACGCCACGCTCGAAGTCGCGGAAGCCGGTCCCGCAGTCATCCCTCTCGCCCTGCCGCTCTACGGCAAGGCGACGATCAACGAAGAGACGCTTTGCCATGTCGTTCCCCGCTTTCCCGGTATCGTGAAGGCGGTCCGCAAGCGGCTTGGAGACCGGGTGGAAAAAGGGGAAACCCTCGCTACCGTGGAGAGCAACGAGAGCCTTCGATCCTACCCTGTCGCCTCGGAACTCTCGGGCACCGTGATTGGTAGGGATGTGACGCTCGGGGAGTTCGTCAAGGACGACAAACCGATCTTCACCGTTGCCGATCTTTCGAGCGTCTGGATCGACCTGACGGTTTTTCGTGGCGACTTCGCGCGGCTGAAGGTGGGCCAGGCGGTTGCGGTCGATCCGGGCAACGGGGCCGAGGCGCTCCCGGGGGAGATTCGCTATATCTCCCCGTTAAGCGCGGAGGAGACCCAGGCGGCGTTTGCGCGGGTGCTTCTCCCCAACCCGGGCGGCGCGATCCGGCCCGGCCTTTTTGTCAACGCGCGCGTGACGACGGGCACGGTCGCCGCTGCTGTCGCCGTGAAGCCTTCGGCGATCCAGACGCTCGGGGGAGAGACCGTCGTTTTTGTGGAAGAGGGTGACGCTTTCGAAGCCCGCGCCGTGCGGCTTGGCGCGAAAAGCGAGGAGTGGGTGGAAGTGCTCTCGGGCCTGCGCGCCGGGGAGAAATACGCTGCGGGGAACAGTTTCATCCTCAAGGCGCACCTCGGAAAGGAAGAGGCGGAACACGAACACTAGCCACGCCCCCCGCAAACCAACGCCATGATTGAAAGCCTGATCTCCTTCTCCATCCGCCGCCGCTGGCTGGTGCTTCTCCTTGTCCTCGCTGTCGCGGCGCTGGGTGTATGGAACTTCCCGCGTCTGCCGATCGATGCAGTACCCGATATTACCAACGTCCAGGTGCAGATCAACGCGGCGGCGGGCGGCTACTCTCCGTTGGAAACCGAGCAGCGCGTGACGTTCCCGCTCGAAACGGCGATGGCGGGCATCCCCAACCTCGATTACACGCGCTCGCTCTCCCGATACGGGCTTTCACAGATCACCGTCGTTTTCAAGGACGGCACCGATCTCTACTGGGCGCGCCAGCAGATCGCCGAGCGTCTGCGGCAGGCGGGCGAGCAGCTTCCGCCCGGGGTCAACGTGGAGATGGGGCCGATCTCCACCGGCCTTGGGGAGATTTACATGTGGACCGTCGATGCCCGACCCGGTGCGCTCCGGCCCGACGGCGCGCCATACACCCCGGCGGACTTGCGCGAGGTTCAGGACTGGATCGTCAAGCCGCAGCTCCGCAATGTGCCCGGCATCGTGGAGGTCAACAGCATCGGCGGCTACGAAAAGCAGGTCCACGTCACGCCCGACCCGCGCAAGCTCCTCGCGCACGGCTTCGGCTTTCGCGATCTCGTGGAGGCGCTCGCGCGCAACAATGCCAACACCGGCGCAGGCTATATCGAGCGCAACGGGGAACAATACCTGATCCGCTCGCCCGGGCAGGTGGCGAGCCTCGCCGATGTGGAGGCGATTGTCGTCGGCACGCGCCAGGGGACGCCGATCCGCATTCGCGACCTCGCCTCGGTTGCCTTCGGCGGTGAACTGCGTACCGGCGCCGCCACGCACAACGGGCATGAAACCGTGCTCGGGACCACCTTTATGCTTGTGGGGGAAAACTCGCGCGCGGTCTCCCGGCGCGTGGCGGGGCGGATGGAGGAGATCGCGCGCTCGCTGCCCGAGGGGGTTGAACTCCGCACGGTCTACGACCGCACGCACCTTGTCGATGCCACCATCGCGACGGTGAAGAAAAACCTCGTCGAAGGGGCGGTTCTGGTCATCGCGGTGCTCTTCCTCCTGCTCGGCAACCTCCGCGCTGCGCTCATCGCGGCGGCGATCATTCCGCTTTCGATGCTCTTTACCATCACCGGCATGGTGCAGAACCGCATCAGCGGCAACCTGATGTCGCTTGGCGCGCTCGACTTCGGAATCATCGTCGATGGTGCGGTCATCATCGTGGAGAACTGCATCCGCCGCCTCGGGCTTGCGCAACACGCTCGGGGAGGGCCGCTGCCGCGCGGCGAGCGGCTGCGCCTGGTGTTCGAGGCCACGCGCGAGGTTATCACGCCGAGCCTTTTCGGCACGCTCATCATCATGGTCGTCTACCTGCCGATCCTGATGCTCAGCGGCGTGGAGGGGAAGATGTTCACGCCGATGGCGCTCACCGTCCTGCTCGCGCTGGCGGGGGCGATGCTCTTCTGCCTGACGTTTGTTCCGGCGTCGGTGGCGCTTCTGTTGAGCGGGAAAGTGGCGGAAAAGGAGAACCGCGCGACACGGCTGGCGCGGCGTCTCTATCTGCCGCTGCTCGACCGGGCGCTGGTTCACCGCCCCGCCGTGATTGCCGGGGCGGTCGGGCTGGTCGTGCTCGGTGCGCTCGCCGCTTCGCGGATGGGAACCGAGTTCATCCCGAATCTCGACGAAGGCGATCTCGCCGTCCAGGCCCTCCGGATGCCGGGCACCGGGTTGGAGCAGTCGGTGGCGATGCAGCGGGCCGTGGAGCGGCGTCTTCTGGAATTCCCGGAGGTGAAGGAAGTCTTCGCGCGTCTGGGCACCGCCGAGGTCGCCAGCGATCCGATGCCGCCGAGCATCGCCGACGGCTATGTCATGCTCAAGCCACGCCGCGAATGGCCCGACTCGCGCAAGAGCAAGGACCGGCTTACCGAAGAAATCCTCGCCGCGCTGGAGAAAATCCCCGGCAACAACTACGAAGTCTCGCAGCCGATCCAGCTCCGCTTCAACGAGTTGATCTCCGGGGTCCGCAGCGATGTCGGCGTGAAGATTTTCGGCGACGACCTCGAAGTGTTGCAGGCCACGGGCAAGAGAATCGCCGCGACACTCGGCGGTGTGCCGGGCGCGGAAGGGGTGAAGGTGGAGCAGGTCGGCGGCTTGCCGATGATGACGCTCCGCCTCAAGCGCGAGGCGATGGCACGCTTCGGCCTGAGCGTCACGGACGTGCATGAGGTGATCGCCACCGCCATTGGCGGCGCGGAGGCGGGCGAGCTGTTCGAGGGCGACCGCCGTTTTCCGCTTGTCGTGCGGCTTCCAGAGCCGTTGCGCAATGACTTCGACGCCCTGCGGCGGCTCCCCGTCCGTTTGCCGGAAGAAAAAGCCGGGGCTGCCGCGTTCGTCCCGCTCGGGGAACTGGCGGAGTTCGATTTCAGCCCCGGCCCGAACCAGATCAGCCGTGAGAACGGCAAGCGGCGGATTGTGGTGAGCTGCAACATCCGGGGGCGCGACATCGGCTCGTTCGTCGGCGAAGCCCGCGAGAAGATCGCGCGCGAAGTGAAGACCCCTCCGGGGTACTGGATCGAATGGGGAGGGGAATTCGAGCAGCTCCAGAGCGCGGCCGCGCGGCTGCGTCTGGCCGTGCCCGGCGCGCTGCTGCTGGTCTTCGCGCTGCTTTTCATGGCGTTCGGGAGCGCGCGGGATGCGCTGCTGGTCTTTACGGGCGTGCCGCTCGCGTTGACGGGCGGCGTCGCCGCGCTCTGGCTGCGCGGCATTCCGCTTTCGATCACCGCCGGAATCGGGTTCATCGCCCTGAGCGGCGTGGCCGTGCTCAACGGCGTGGTTCTGGTGACGTTCATCGCCGCACTGCGCCGCGAGGGGATGCCGCTGCCGGAGGCGGTGCGCGAGGGTGCGCTTTCGCGGCTGCGGCCTGTCCTGATGACCGCGCTGGTGGCGGCGCTCGGCTTCGTGCCGATGGCGCTGGCGACCGGGCGCGGCGCGGAAGTGCAGAGGCCGCTCGCCACGGTGGTGATCGGCGGCATCATCAGCTCCACGCTGCTCACGCTCCTCGTCCTGCCCGCGCTCTACCGGATGTTCCACCGCGAGGACACGCGGAAGCCGGAGGAAGCTCCTGCCTTTTCGGCGGGCGAGGCGTAGCCGACAGGCGATCCACCATTACCGTTCTTCCAGCCAGAGCCGCATCGCGGGGGCGTCCAGTGTTACGCGGTAATGCGAAAGCAGCCCGTTGCCGAGCAACCCCGATTCACCGGGGAAAAACGGCGTTCCGTGCAGCCCCACGCGCACTCCCGCGCGGCGGAGCGAGCCGAGCTGCACCTGTGCCTCCGTCGCGCTGCCGCTTCGGGCGGCTTCCTGCGCGTCCACCCATTCCAGCGAGGCGGTGCATCCCGTGTCGAACCGCGTCCAGCGCGGCGGCGAACCGTTGATGCAGACGGGGACGCAGAGCGTGTCGTTGAGATTGCGCACCGGCAGGCTTGCCGCTCCGGGCTTCGGCTCCACGCGCTCCAGAATGGAGAGCCGCCGCGCGCGGTAGTCGATCTCCACGATCCGGCCCCGGAAAAAATCGCAGCCGACGAGCCCGTCGATCCGCCGCCCCATCCAGCGGCTCCAGCCCCATCCCTCGCCCCGGGCGCGCCGCAGCGGCACGGCGTACACTTCCGGCCCCAGGGGGATGCCGGCAAGCGAACCGTTGAAATCGTCGAGCCGGTACGCCACGCCGCGCCTCCCCACCGCGAGCAGCGGCCTTGGCGCGCCCGGCTTGAGCCGCAGCCGCCGCATGGCATCCAGATTGAGCACGGTCTTCCCCGCGCCGGAATCGACGACGAAACGGAGCCGCTTCCCGTGCGCCTCCACGTTCACCCAGATCAATCCTCCCTCCCATTCGAAGGGAATCTCGACTTTTCCGGCCCGCTGGCCCGTTTCCGGTGCTTCGGCCCTCGCCCGGAGCGGGAGCAGCGGCGGCAGGAAAGCGAGGCAGAGCAGAACCGCCCCGAGCCAGCAGCGGGCGAGCCGGGCCGGGAAGGGCAACGGGAACAACAGCTTCATTTCGCCGGCGGTTTTGCGTTTTGCCGTGCGCCACGCGGTGCCGGTTCGGGCTTTCCGGAGCCGGGGAGATGCACCTGCCCGGCTTCGGGGAAGACGCTGGCCGCCTCCGCCCCGATCATCGTGCGCGCATCCTCTTTCCGGCTCGCCTCGGAGGCGGTTTCCTCATCCTCCACGACAATCGGCTGGATGAAGATCACCAGCTCGCGGCGCACCTTGCTCGTCGAGTTGCTGCGGAAGGCGTGGCCGAGCAGCGGGATGTCCTTGAGTAGCGGCACGCCCGTGGCCTTCTTTTCAAGCTGTTCGGTGATGAGGCCGCCGAGCACGACCGTGTTCGCGTTGGGGATCGTCACCGTGGTGTTGAGCCGCTCGGTGCCGATGATCGGCACGGTGTTTTCGCTCACGGTCTGCTCGCCCACCACCGTGTCGTTGACCTGCGCGATCTTGAGCGTCACCTCCTTGCGGCTGTTGATGAGCGGGATGACCTCCAGCTTCAGGACGACATCGCGGTAGTCGATGTTCGTCTGGAAGCGGCTGCTGTTGGAGTCGAGGCTCTGGAGCACGTTGGTCGGCACCGGGATCTGCTGGCCCGAGGTGATGACCGCCTTCTTGTTGTTCGCGGCGTAGACCGTCGGGCGGGAGAGCACCTTGAAGCGGTTGGTGCTCTCCAGGGCGCGCACCAGCACGTCGAGATTCTTCGTGACGGAGCCGAACACCGTCAGCCCGCCCGCCGCCGGGGTCACGGCGCTGCCGATCCCCTGCCGCAGGTCCGAAACCGCCCCGGCCAGCCCGCCCTTGGCGAGAAGGCCGCCGGAGAGATCCCGGTTGTTGAAGTGCAGCAGGTAATCGACGCCGGTCTGCGAGCTGTCGTCGAGCGTCAACTGGCCGATGATCGTCGCCAGGTAGACCTGCGGCGGCTTGCGGTCGAGCCGGTCGATGATCGTCGAGACCTTCGCGTAGCTCTCCGGCGGGCCGACGACGAAGATCGCGTTCGCCTGCCGGTCCGCGATGAGCCGAGTCTTGCCGATCTGCACGGAAAGCGGCGCGACATCCTCGACCGGCTCCGTCAACTGGTCGGGGAGCGAATCGACCCCCGAGGCGTTGGTAAAGCTGCCGCCCCGGTTCCCGGTGCGCGAACGCGGGATCGCGGCGGAGGTCCGGCTCCCGAGGCGGCTGCCCAGGGGAGCGCCCGCCCCGGTCTGGGCAGAGGGGTCATCCGCGTTGTCCGAGAGGATGTTGACGAGCACAGGGAGAATGTCTTCGGCGGTGACGTACTTGAGGCGGCGTTCCAGTGGCGGCTTGAGTTCCAGCGGCTGGTCGAGCTGCTCGATCAGGCCGTGGATGTAGTCGAAGTTCGCCGGTTCGGTCACGACGAGGATGCGGTTGAGGCGCGAATCGGCGATCAACTGCGCGTGGATGTTGAGAAGCTGATTCTGGTCGATCACCCGCCGCGCCGTGGAGCGTGCGGGAGTGCTCGCGGGTTTCCCGGAACCGGATGAGCCGGAGCGGGCGGCCGGGCGCGGCGGGCTGCCCGGGGTGGCGGGGCGGTTATCGACGAGCGCCTGGATCATGTCCGCCACGGCCACCGCGTCGGCGTACTTGATTTCGACAATCTCCGTCTTCACCGGCGGCTGGCTCAGGGCGGGATCGACATCCACGAGCGGCTTGAGCGCGACGATCTGCCGGATCATCGAGACGTTCTCGGTAATGAGCAGCGCGGGGGGCGCGTAGATCGGGGTGATCTTGCCGTAGTCATTGAGCTGGACGTGCGTTTCGAAGAGCGCCTTCGCGTCGTCGGGCGAAAGAAAGTCGAGCGGCAGGAAGAACGCGGCGATGGCGTCCCCCGCCGGGAGCTGGGCGGGGTCGGTGTAGATTGCGATCCCTTCGCGCAGCGGGTTCTGCTTTTGCCGGGGATCGTTGAGCACCACCTTGAGGCTCCCTTCCGGCCCGGGCAGCAGCAGATAGCCGTTGATGAGCAGCGCGGATTCGATCAGGCGGCACGCCTCCTCCCGGCTGACCGGCTTTGGCGGCATCAGCGTGATGTTTGGCCCCCGGTAGATCTGCGAATCGCGCACCAGCGGCTTTCCGATCAGCCGTTCGTAGATGTCGAGAATGTCGGAGACGGGGGTATTCGGAAACTGGATGACCACTTTATCCTCCTCGCCTGCCACGGGCGAAACCGAGCCGTCCAGGGCGGGCCGCTCCCCGAGCGACGGGGCGCTGGGCCTCTGCCCCCGCGCCGTGGGGCAGGGGCAAACCAGGGCGGCGAGGGCGGTCCAGGCGGCCAAAGCCAAAACGGAAGGGCGGGAGAGGGAAGGGAAGGGCGCTGGTTTCATGGTGAGGCAAGTGGCAGGAGTGGCAAGAGTGGCAAGAGTGGCGGGAATCATGGGCGGCGGGGGCGGGAGCCGGAGTTGTGCCTGCCTTGCGGCGCGCCTTTCTGTGCGGCGTGCGGCGTGGCTTGCTGTGGCGGCTGGCGGCGCGTGTTTTGGGGTGAAGAAGATGACGGCTGCCGGGTATCGCGGGAGCCGCCCCGCAAGGCGTCGGGAGTGAGCTGCCGTTCGTTGAAGCGGACGGCCACCTCTTCGCCGTCGATGGAGATGCGCGCGGTGATGTGGCGCGGGTCGGTGCCGCCCTGGAGGTCGAGCAGCCGCCAGCCGAGCGGATTGGGCTGCGTGCCGAGCGTGAAGCGTTCGCCCGTGGCGGTGTTGAGCATGGTCACGACCGGCTTGCCGTCGATGCGCGCGGCACCGGTGAGAACGTAGCTCTCGGCGGCGTTGAGCGGGCGCAGGAACGGCGAGTTCATCCAGAGATGCCGGTAATGCTCCGGCCCCGGCGCGTCGGTGGAGACAGCTTCGGAGTCTCCCCCCGCTGCCTGAACGGGGGCGGACCCCGGCGCGAACGGCGCGGCGGCGAGGAGGAGCGGAAGCAGGAAAGAGGATCGCGTTCTCATCGGGAAGGGGAGTTGCCGTTTCGGGGGCGGTTTCGGCGCGGCCCCGGTTTTTCGGGGTTGCCGCGTCCCGGCGTTGCCCCGCGCAGGGAGCGGCCTGTTGCGTTCGGGCCGCTGCCGGTTTCCGCCGGTTGGGAGAGACGCCCCACCTGGAGCGTGCAGACGACCGGGATTTCCTCCTCGCGGCTGCGGAGATCGAGGCTGAGCGTCAACTGCTCGACGACCCGGAACGCCTCCGGCGACTGAACCCCCGCCAGCCACTGGACGAGGCTCTCCATCGGCGCGGAGACCTTCAGCATCACCGAGACCTGGCTCGCCTGCTGTTTGCCCCGGGAATCGACGATGCGCTGTTCGAGGATGGTGAGGCCGAGAGCGCGCGCTTCCCGTTGCAGTTGGTCGAGGAGTTCGCCCTGCGCCGCGCCCGGGTCGTCGATCGTCGGCTGGTGCTCGCGCATCCATTGCCGCCGTTGCTCCCAGTAGTCGCGGTCGGAGAGGAGCGCGTCGATGTTTTGCCGCTGCTCGGTGAGCGCGCGAATTTGCAGGCGCGCCTGCTTCGTCCCGCCAAGATAGCTCTTGAGCGCGATCACGTTGCCCGCGAAGAAGAGCACGCCAAGGAACATCGCCAGCAGACGCCCCTCTTTTCTGGATATTCCGGCCATCTTAGAGCATTCCTCCGCTGATTTTGAATTCCACGGTATTATTCTGAAACACCCGGGGCTGGGAGACCTTCCAGGCATGGCGGGCGAGCCTCCGGTTCCGTTTGAGCGTGTTCACGTACTGGAAAAGCTCCGGCGCGCTGCGGGCCACCCCCCGGATCTGGATGGTCTGCCCCTTGATCTCGAACCCCGTGAAGCGGATGCCCACGGACGGCAGCGCCTCGCTGCAAAGCCGGAAGACTTCCAGCGCGTACTGTTTGGGGTTCACGGCGGATTCCACCATGCGCCAGGCGGCGGCGGTCCGTTCCAGCTCGCTCGCGGCGGGTTGGTCCGCTTCGACGCTCTGGCGGAGCGTGAGCGCCTGGCCGCGCAGCGAGCGGAGATGCAGGCAGAGCAGAAGCACCAGCGCGACATAGGCAGCCGCCCCCAGCAGGGCGAAGCGCCGCAGCCGCCCGCGCCGCGCGCGTTGGGCGCGCTCCCGCCGCACGGGGCGCGGCACGATCCCCGAGCGGCTCGCGGCGGCTGCCGCGCGCGCCGGGTCCGGGGCGGGGCGTTCCCCTTGTTGCACCGGGAGCTTGAGCAGTTCCAGGCAGCCGGTCCCCTCGGGGAAATCGCCCCAGAGCGTCACGCCGTCGATGGCTTCGACGATGCCTTCCGTCTCCAGCGCGAAGCGGATCGCCCGCAGCTCCAGCGCCGTTTCCTGCGTGATCCGCCCGGAGCGGGAGAGAATCTGCGTGTAGACCGTCTCCCCCCCCCGGGCAACGGCGAGCACCACCGCGCCCCGTTCCCGCCAGAGGACCAGCCGCCCCTCCGGCAGCGGCAGCAGGTCGGCCCCGGCGACGTAGGCATGGACTTTCGGAAAACAGAGCGCGTCGGGGAAATCGACCGGCAGCAGCCGGACGCGGACCAGCACGCGCCCGCCCGCCTGCGCGGCGATGCGGGTGTCGAAGACCGGCGGCTCGCCGCGCCGCGACGCCAGCCCCCGCTTTTCGAGCTGGGCGAGGATCATCGCCTCGTAAAGCTCCGGCGCGGCTTCCGTCAGCCAGAACGGCAGGATGACACACTGGCTCACGGGCAGGGCGACGATGGCCCGGTTCCCGGCGGCGATGGCCGCGCGGGCGGGATCTGCGGCGGTTTTCGCCGGGGCGGCAGCCGGGGAGAACGAGGCGCCCCCCCCGGAGCCTTGCAAGGCCCGGATTTCCCAATCCCCGGCGGCGGTGGGGAAAAGCAGTGTTTGTTTGCTCATTTTCAATTCTCCATGGAGGCAAGGATTTCGGGCGATTTCCCGTTCTGGAGCCTGGCGATGACGGAAAGGGTGACGGTGCGATCGCCCGCGCGGCCCCGGCTTTCGACGCGCAGCAGGGTCGTCTCCACGGTCAGCAAATCTTGCACCGCCTGGAACTCGCCCGGGGCCATCCCGAGCGCGTTGCGAAATTCTTCGAGCGAAGAGAAGCGCAAATCGTCCTCGGTATCCGGAAGGCCGTCAAGCCCGTTGCGCTCCTGCACAAGGTCTTCCGCCTGCTCGATCGGCACGCGCGTGGTGAAGGCGATCGCCTCGGCGGAAGCGCCATTGACGTTGAGTTTTCCGGAGCCGTAGACGGTGAAATAGTTCCCCCAGTCGGGCTTGAGCGCCATCAGCTTGTCCATCCCGCGCACCGGGATCATCTCCCGCACGGAGTCGAAGGGTTGGTTGCGCGGGTAGTCGGGGTAGCCTTGTTCGGAGTAGAAATCCCGCTCCGCGCCGTAAGGGCGTGGATGCCCGTTGGAGTCCACCCAGTCCACCAGCGAATCGACGAGGATGGCGGCATCCTCCGGCTCCAGACCCCACTGCTCGAAGAGGTCCAGGAGAAGCCGGGGCCGTCCGCTGGAGAGAATCGTGTTGATCGGGAGCCGCCCGTCCTCGGGCCGCAGGCGGACGTCGATGCCTTCCAGCGGCGAAATTTCCTGCCGCAGCACCGGATCGCCGGGGCGCACGCGCGGATGCAGCCCGATGGCCAGCCCCGACTCCGCGAGCTGCCGGGCGCGGAAATCTTTTTCGAACGCCAGCGAATCGTCAAACCCGTAGGAGACGAACTTCACGACGCCAAAGACCGCCAGCGACATCATCGCCAGCGCCCACATCACGAGCAGGAGCGCGGAACCGCGAGGGAAAGCGGGGGGGCGTTTCATCGGGTGGAGCGGTTGCGGTTTCCGCCCCGGCGGTTCGTGGAAGCGGGAGCGGGAGCGGGTTGATTCTGGTCCTGGCCGGTGGCGGCGACGGGGAAGACGGCGCGGAAGGGAACGGTATCGCCCTCCAGCAGCAGCGAAAACTCCACGAGCGGAGGGCGCTCCTTCCTCGTCCACTCTTCCACCCAGTCTTGCGCCCGCCGGTCGTAGAAGCGCCAGCGCGCCCACTCCAGATTGCCAAGCAGGGTGAGCCAGTAGCGGCCCTGCTCGTCGGGCTGCATGGCGGCATCCGCCTCTCCGAGTCCCATTCCGGCGAGGGCGTTCTCCTCCTCGGGCGGGGCGAAGTCGCTGCGGGAGACGGCGACCTCGAACCCTCCCTCCTCCAGCGGGCGGATGGCGAGCGTGGTCGCGCCGAAGTTGAGCGGCGTGTCGCCAAAGGCGAAGGCGGCTGGCGCGCCGCGCAGGAGCATCTCCTGCCCGTCGGCTTCCAGGCTCGGCTCCACGCGGAAGGTCGCCTCCGCCGGGAGCGTCGAGAAGGTCTTGCGGCAGATCTCCGCGAACGCGGCGACCTGGTGCGTGATCCGCTCGGAGTCGTGCAGCGCGTTGGCCGTGCGCAGGCACGAGTCGAGCACGCGGAAGAGCGCAACGGCGACGAGGGAGAAGACGGTCATCGCGATCACCAGCTCAAAGAGGGTGAACGCGCGCGTTCTTCGGGATATGGCACGTCGCTTCGGCATCGCCAGTTCGCTAGTGATGGATGTAAACCTCCGCCATCTCGGTCTGTTCCTGGTCCGCGCTGCCCCACTGCGCCGTGATCCGCAGCCGGTACATCCGGTCGAGCGGCGGCCCGTCGCCGTTGGGCAGCTCCAGCGGTTCGATCTCGCGCGTGTAGGTGACGCCGAGTTCATCGGGGCCGGTCGTTTCGCTTCCCGGGCCGGTCCACGGCTCCTCGCGTGCCTCGGCGAGCTGGTTCTGGAGCGCGAAGGCGACCTGCGCCTCGCGGTTGAAAGCGGTGGCGGCGTCCACGGTCGTCCCGAGCGCCGAGAGCAGCCCGACCACCGCGATGGCGAAAACCGTCACCGCCAGCATGATCTCCAGCAGGGTAAACCCGCCGCCGCTGCCGCTGCCGCGATGGGGTTGGAGGGTGGCGTTCATCAGTCGGGAAAAAGGTGGCGTTCATCCTGGGTGTCCGCCGTGAGGGGGTTGAAGGCGGCTTCGATCCAGGAGTTGCCATTGCCTTGCTCGAAGCGCACCCGGACGGGGCTGCAAACGCCCGTCGGCTGGAAAACCCACCGGCCACGCCCCGGCTCCGCGGAGTCGTCCTCCGGCCCCGGCTCGATCCATTGGCTTCTCCCCCAGAAAAGGACGCGGCAGTTCAGCCCGGGGGCAAAGGCGTAGCGGGGAAGCGGCTGGGGGGTGGGCGAGGGAGTCGCTTCAAAACCGTTCGCGTCTTCGGCCTGGAGCGCGGTTTCCTCCGGGGCAGGCACGGTCTCCCCGTTCTCCTGCGCCGGGTCTTCAGGAGACTCGGGGTCTTGAGCCGGGTCGAGGTAAAGCCGCAGCGGCTGCGCGGAAAAGTCGGTCCCGGTGAACACGATCTCGTAGGCGCGCCGCTCCTGAATGGCGCGCTGGCGCACGGCTTTCGCGAGGGCTTCGAGTTCCTCCATCGGCTCGCGCATCGCCGATTCGTGCAGGATGCCCGAGAGGAACGGCACAGCGAACCCGGCGAGCACCGCGACAATCGCGAGGACGAGGACGATCTCGATCAGCGTGAATCCTTCGCGCGCCGCGCTCCGGAGCGAGGCGTTCACCGCTTCCAGTTGCCAAGGTCATCGTCACTCTCCACCCCGTCGGGGCCGACGGAGAAGAGATCGAACCCGTCGGGATTCCGCACGCCGGGGTAGCGGTAGACGTATTCGTGGTTCCACGGATCGGTCGGAACCTCTTCGAGCAGCTTCTTCCAGCGGCGCGGTTCCGGGGCGGCCGACGGATATTCCACGAGCGCCTGCAACCCTTGCTCCGTCGTGGGCGGGGTGAAGTTGCTCATCTCATAGGTCTTGATCTGCGTGCTGATCGCCTTGATGTCGCTCTCCACGCGCGTCTCCTTGGCGACGTCGATGTTGCCCGTGAGCAGGTAGATGCCGGAGCTGACCAGGATGGCGATGATGCCGAGAACCAGCATGATCTCCAGCAGCGTGAACCCCCGCGTGCGGGAAGAAGAGAGCCGGGCGCGGGAACGCAGCGAAAAGGGGAGGGGAAGAGGGGAAAAGGAACGCTTCATGGGAAGGCCCATTCAAACCCGGTTGTAGCGAAAAGTTGTAGCGAAAACTGCGGGCGCTTCAATCCGTTGGCAACCCGGTGTCTCCCCGCTGCGGGGAGGGGACCAGGACTGTTTGCATTCCCGCCGCCTTTGCCGAGGCGATCCCCGCCTGGGTGTCCTCAAAGGCGAGGCAATGCTCCGGCGGGACGCCGAGGCGGCGGGCGGCTTCCAGAAACGGGTCCGGGGCGGGCTTGCCGTGGCGGTAGTCTTCCGCGCCGACGATGGTTTGGAAAAGCCCCGCGATGCCAAGCGCGGCGAGCGTTTTTTCCACGATGGCGCGGTGGCCGCCGGAGGCGACGGCAAGCGGCTTTTTGCCGTAAAGCTCCCGGGCGAGCGCCACCACCGGCTCGATGGGGAGGATCTCCGGGATCATTTCGAGAAAAAGCGTCTCCTTGTGGCGCGCCGTGGCTGCCACGGGCATCGGGGGGCGGTGAGGGTGGCGTTCGTTGAGGATTTCGACGATTTTCTCCGTCGGCGTCCCGCCGAGTTCGTAGAAGAACGCCTCCGGGAATTCGTGCTCGCGCCCGGCGAGCGCGGCGCACCACGCCCGATAGTGGAGCGGCATGGTGTCGGCCAGCGTGCCGTCGCAGTCGAAGATGTAGCCCGCGAAATCGCCCGCGGGGATCGGAAGAGGCATCGCGGGAGAATACGCGCCGGGGGGCCGCGCCGTCACGCCGGGACTTCGGCCTCCTCGCCGCCCTGGCTCTCCGCGCTGCTTTCATCGCTCTCCTCGGCGGGCGCTCCGGCTTGTGCCTGCTCGCGTTCGCTGCGGAGGTCACCATGCTTGCCGAAGCTCTCGGCCACGCTCGGGATCGGCGCGGGGTTGCCGGAGCCGATCACGTCGGTTCCTTCGCCCGACTCCTCGCGCCGGGTGAACTTCACGCCGACGAGCTTGGAGACGCCGTGCTCCTCCATCGTCACGCCGTAGATGATGTCCGCCTTGGCGATGGTGCGCTTGTTGTGCGAGATGACGACGAACTGGCTCTGCGAGACGAAGCGGTCGAGGATCTTGATGAAGCGGTTGATGTTCGATTCGTCCAGCGGCGCGTCCATTTCATCGAGCACGCAGAAGGGCGACGGCTTGACCATGTAGATGGAGAAGAGCAACGCCACGGCGGTCATCGTCTTTTCGCCGCCGGAGAGGAGCGTGATCGACTGGAGCTGCTTGCCGGGCGGCTTGGCGATGATCTCGATGCCGCTCTCCAGCGGATCGCTCTCTTCCTGAAGGACGAGGTTCGCCTTCCCGCCGCCGAAGAGTTCCGAGAACATCTCCTGGAAATTGATGCGGATTTTCTCGAACGTCTCCGCGAAGAGCGTCTTGCTGGTGGTGTTGATCTTCGCGATCACCTCCAGCAGTTCGGTCTTGGAGTGCTCCAGATCGGCGTTCTGCTGTTCGAGGAACTGGTAACGCTGCTCCAGTTCGTCGTACTCCTGGATGGCGTCGATGTTGACCGGCCCCATTGATTCGAGCTTCCGGTCGAGTTCCTTCACGCTCCGCTCGACGAAATCCCAGTCGATCGGCTCCTGCATGTCGATTTCCGGTTGCGGTTCCGGGTCGGCCTCGGTGCTTTGGGCGTTTTCGACACTTTCGGGGGCTTCAACGCTTGCGGTCGCCTCGGGGGAGGGCGCGGCGGTTTCGTCCTCCGTGGCGGCGTTGCCCGCCTTGAGCCGCTTTTTCTGCTCCCGCACCGTCGTGAGCAGCAGGTACGGGTCGCTGGCGAACTCCCGGATGTCGAGTTGGTAACGGCGCTCGACGTGTTCGCAGAGGTTCTCAAGCCGGAGTTGCAGGCGGGAGGCGCGGACTTCGAGCTGGGTGCGCTGTTCGTGCGTCTTGCCGAGGTCGTGGCGGCTCTGGCGCAAGGCGGTCTCCAGCGTCTCCACCTGGGCGACGAGTTCCGCCCGCCCGGCGATCAACGCCTGGACGCGCTCCTCGGCCTCCCCGAGCCGCCCCTGTGCCTGGGTGATCCCGGCGCGGACGTTCTCGGAGTCTTCCGCGAGCTGCGTGCTCCGGGCGTGGTAGCCGTCAATGTCGCGGCGGCGCTGCTCGATGAGTTCGCGCAGTTCGGCGAGGCGCGCGTGCATCGGCTGGCGCTGGTTCTGGAGCGAGGAGAGGCGTTGCTTCTCCGTGGCGACGCGCACGCGCATCTCGCCCAGTTCGCCGGTGAGCATCGCCTCGTTCTCCCGCAGCGCGCCGAGCGAGTCGTTCAAGCCGGATTGTTGCGCCTGGAGTTCCACGATCTCCGTGGCGGCGGTTTGCGCCTGCTCCTCCAGATGGCCGAGCCGGGCGGCGGCTTCGTCGTGGCGGGCCTCGATGCCGTCTCGCTCCGCTGTGAGCGTCTCCGCCTTGCGGGCGGCCTCCGCGCTTTCGCGTTCGAGCGTGGTGAGCTGGCCGCGTAGATGGGTGAGCGTC
Source organism: uncultured Chthoniobacteraceae bacterium (assembly GCA_964651005.1). Lineage (GTDB taxonomy): Bacteria > Verrucomicrobiota > Verrucomicrobiia > Chthoniobacterales > Chthoniobacteraceae > DATMFV01. The sequence goes on from CAZYVL010000018.1 coordinate 17,678, forward strand.
AGTTGGAGGGTCTGGGCCTCTTCGCGCGCTTCCTGGAGCCGTTGTTGCGCTGTTTCGAGTTGGGCGGCGGTGTTGCTGCGGCGGCGGGTCAGCTCGGCGACGGCGGCGCGGATTCCTTCGGCCTCGCTCTCCAGCTCCGCGATCTGCATCTTGCGCTGGAGAACGGACGCGCCGCCCTCCCCGCTCTGCCCCCCCTGCACGATCCCTTCGCGGGTGAGGAGTTCGCCCGCCAGCGTGACGAATTGGCAGGAGCCGGAGTCCGCGCCTGCGCCGGGGGCGGCAAGACGGATCGCGGTCTCCAGGGTTTCCACGATGACGGTTTCCGCGAGGAGCCGCCGCACGAGCGGCTCGACCTCGGGCTGCGCCTGCACCTTGTCGAGCGCCCAGCCGATGGCGCCTTCCGGGAGCGATGGAGCGGGAGCGGCGTTTTCTTCGCCGGGCCAGAACTGGCGCAGCGCGAGCGAGGCGCGCCCGAGTTTCTTGCCGGAAAGCTGTTGGACCACCGCCTCGGCGATCATGGTGTCTTTCATCACGATCGCCTGGAGGTTCTGCCCCAGGGCGGCTTCGATCGGGGCGATGAACGCCGGGCCGACCTCGATGAACTGCGCGAGCGCCCCGAGGATGGACGGTTTGAAGAACGCCGGATCGTCGAGCCCCTTGAGGACCGCTTGCGTCCCTTCCGAGAAGCCTTCGCCCTCGGCGTTAAGCTGGCGCAGCGCGTCGAGCCGCGATTCGCGCTCCTGGAGGCGGCGGTCTTCGGCGTGGAGCGTTTTGTCGAGCGTGGAGAGTTCGGCCTGCGTGTCGCGCAGGAGCGTTTCGGCTTCGCAGACCTCGTTGCGGCGCTCTTCGAGCCGGGAGGCGCTCTCTTCGGCCAGCGTCTTCATCTCGCCCTGGCGGATCTCCATTGCTTCCGCCGCCTGGCCGAACTTCCCGATCTCTTCCCCCAGGATGGCCATGCGCGCTTGCGCTCCGTCGCGCGTGTTCACGCACCGGGCGATCTCGCTGCGCAGCGAGGAGAGCCGCCCTTCAATCGCGGTGATCTGGGAGAAAATCGCCTGGTGGCGGCGCTCCGTCTCGGCCCGTTCGGCCACGAGGTCGCTCGCGGCGGCCTGCCGTTCCTCCAGCCGGGCTTCCTCCCCGCCGAGGTTTTGCCGGATCGTCTCCAACTCCAGGTCGGCGCTTTCGATCTGCGTCTGCTGAAATTCGAGCTTCTCCCCGGCCTCGGCGATGTCGCGCTCGCAGCGTTCCGCCAGCCCGGTGAATTCCGCCGCGCGCTCGCCGTTGAAGCCGATGCGGCTTTCACCCTGCACGATGCGGTTGCGCAGTTCGTTGACCGCCTGGCGCGCTTCGGTGAGCTTCTCCTCCGTGATCTCCAGCTCCATCCGCTGTTCGCCCACGGCCTCTTCCTGCTCCCGCACGGCGTTTTCGCGCAGCTCCTGGTTCCCCGTGAGCTGCCCCATCGCCCCGGTCACTTCGCGGTGTTCGGCGTCGAGTTCGTCGTGGAGCCGTTTGGCGTGGTGCGTCTCCAGCACGCGCACGTCGTGGAGCAGCGCCTTGTAGCGGCGCGCCTTGGCCGCCTGCCGCTGGAGCGAGCCGATCTGGCGCTTGACCTCGCGGATCACGTCCGTGAGCCGCAGCAGGTTGCCCTCCGTCGCCTCCAGCTTGCGCAGGGCTTCCTTGCGCTGCGCCTTGAATTTGGTGATCCCGGCGGCTTCCTCGAAGATCGCGCGGCGGTCTTCCGGGCGGGAGGAGAGGATCTGGTCGATCTTCCCCTGCTCCATGATCGAGTAGGCGTTGCGGCCCACGCCGGTGTCCATGAAGAGCTGGTGGATGTCGCGCAGGCGGCACGGCGTCCGGTTGAGCATGTATTCGCCCTGCCCGTCGCGGAAGACGCGGCGGGTGATCGTCACCTCGTTCCATGCCACGCCGAGGTCTTGCTCGCAGTCCACGAAGGTCATCGACACCTCTGCCATCCCGAGCGCGGAGCGGGAGTCGGTGCCGGAGAAGATCACGTCGGCCATCTCCCCGCCGCGCAGCGCCTTGGCGGACTGCTCGCCGAGCACCCAGCGGATCGCGTCGAGCACGTTCGACTTGCCGCACCCGTTCGGCCCGACGATCACGGTGACGCCACGGTGAAACTGGAGCACCGTCTTGGCCGCGAAGGACTTGAAGCCGAGGATTTCGAGAGACTTGAGGTACATGATGGCTTGGGCTTTGGGCTTGGTTGCTTTTAGGCTTGGGCTTGAAAAAAGGGGGGCTGCCGTGTCCAGTATCCGACGGGAATGCCCCCACGGCGGAAAACGGACCGGCTCCACGGTAGGAGAGGCGCAGCAGGGGCCGCAAGCACAATTTGTCGGCCCTAAAGCGCCGGAAACCACAAGATGTTGTATATCCGTCAAGCAAAACCGCTTGTGAGGCGAAGGCCCGCCCGGGGCGGGCAGAGCGGGAAAGAGGTTGCGTCCGGGGGAGGCGCTCCCTAGGTTTTCAATTCCATTCCATGAAAATTTCCAAACGCGGCGAGTACGCACTCCGCGCCTTGATCGACCTCGGGATCGCCCGCGAACTCGGGCGGCCCCTGGTCCAGATCGGCGAGCTGGCGGAAAAGGAGAACCTCCCGATCAAGTTTCTGGAACAGATCCTTACCCAACTCCGGGAGGCGTGTTTCATCGAGAGCAAGCGGGGCAAACGGGGGGGGTACTTCCTGCTGATGCCCGCCGCGCGGATCAAGGTGGGGCAGGTGATCCGGCTCATCGACGGGCCGCTCGCGCCGATTGCCTGCGTGAGCCACACCGCTTACGAGCGGTGCAGCTGCCCCGACGAGGAGCATTGCGGGCTGCGGATGCTCATGCACGACGTGCGCAACGCCATCACGCAGATTCTCGACCGCTTTACCCTGGAAGACACCGTGGCGATGACGCTGCGCAAGATCCGCCGTAACAAGCCGGAGATTCCGTTCCTCGAATCGCTGCTTGGCCGTCCCGCCGAGGAGGAACCGGGGCCAAACGGCCATTTCCGCTCGCTGGCCGGGCCGAAAACGAAGCGGGGTGCGGCGAAAAAGAAGCTTGTGGGCAAAGGGGCGCCAAAAGGGGCGGGGGGGCGGGCAAGGCCGCAGGCAAGGTTGCTCCGAAAACGGCCCTAAAAACCCGAAGCCGGGCGGCCGGATAGCGCCTCCCGGCGGATTCCAGACGGACCTCATGATCTGACTTTCCCATGAAACGACTCCTCGCAACGGCATTCTGGGCGCTCTCCCTCGTGGCGGCGCAGGCGGAGACCCGGGTTCGGATCGGGCATTTCCCGAACGTGACCCATGTGCAGGCGCTTGTGGCGCACAACTTCTCCCGCGAAGGGAAAGGGTGGTTCGAAAAACGGCTCGGGCCGGATGTGAAGATCGACTGGTATGTCTACAACGCCGGGCCGAGCGCGATGGAGGCGGTTTTCGCCCGGAGCGTCGATGTCACCTACGTTGGCCCGAGCCCCGCGATCAACGCTTACGCGCGGTCGCGCGGCAGGGAGGTGCGCATCGTCTCCGGCGCGGTCAACGGCGGGGCGGCGCTGGTGGTCCGGCGCGGTTCCGGGCTGAAGACGGGCAACGACTTCCGGGGCAAGCGGATCGCGACGCCGCAGCTTGGCAACACGCAGGATGTCTCCTGCCGCGCGTGGCTCAAGGAGCAGGGGCTGAAGATCACGCAGTTCGGCGGCGACGCCCAGGTGGTCCCGACGGCGAACCCTTACCAACTGCCGCTCTTCGCCTCCGGGAAGGTTGAGGGGGTTTGGACGGTGGAGCCGTGGGTGTCGCGGCTGCTCCGCGAGGCGGACGGGGAGGTGCTCGTGGAGGAGCGCGACGCGGTGACGACGGTGCTCGTGGCCCGCGTCGCCTTCCTGGAGGAAGAGCGCGCGCTGCTCGACAAGCTCGTCCAGGCGCACCGGGAGCTGACGGACTGGATCAAGGCGAACCCGGAGGAGGCGCAGCGGCGCGTGGTCGCCGAGCTTTCCGAGGAGATGAAATCAAAAATCTCCCCGGAGCTGATCGCGGCGGCGTGGCCGAGGATTATCTTGACTAATTCAGTGGACATGAAGAACCTCGAGGAGTACGTCAAAAACGCGAAGGAGGCGGGGTTCCTGCGGAGGGTTCCCGATCTCCAGGAGCTTGTCGTGAACATCCCCTGAAAATTCCCTGAACTCGCCTCAACCTTTTGCCATGCCTCTTTCCGATGAACTCCGGGCCGCCCCTCCGGCCAAGCTCTCCATCGAGGAAGTCTCCAAGGCGTTCCGCACAAACCGGGGCGTCGTGGTCGCGCTCGAAAAGGTTTCGATCCAGATCGCCGAGGGGGATTTCGTCTGTCTCGTCGGGCCGAGCGGCTGCGGGAAATCGACCCTGCTCAACATCATCGCCGGGCTGGAGCGGCCCGACAGCGGGCAGGCGCTCATGGACGGGAAGGAGATCACCGAGCCGGGGCGCGACCGGATGGTGATGTTCCAGGAATCGGCTCTTTTCCCGTGGCTCGATGTGCTTGGGAATGTCCTCTTCGGCCTGCGGCTCAAGCCGAACCTCACCAACTCGGAGCGCAAGGATGTCGCGCGGTTCTACCTCAAGCTGGTCGGGCTGGAGAACTTCAGCCGTGCCAATGTGCATGAACTCTCCGGCGGGATGAAGCAGCGCGTCGCCCTGGCGCGCGCGCTTGCGCCGAACCCGCGCGTGCTGTTGATGGACGAGCCGTTTGCCGCGCTCGACGCGCTCACCCGCGAGCAGCTTTACGGCGATCTCCAGAAAATCTGGGCCGAGCGCAAGAAGACGATCATCTTCGTCACGCACAACGTCCGCGAGGCGGCGTGCCTGGGCAACCGCGTGGCGCTTTTTTCACCGCACCCGGGGCGCATCCGCGAGCAGTTCCAGGTCGATCTTCCGCGCCCGCGCGACATCAACAGCGTGGAGCTGGCGGGGTACGCCACGCAGATCACCCGCGCGCTCAAGGGCTACGTCCACGCGCAAGAGGCGGAATAACCCGGGGGCACACCATGAAACGGCTTTTTTCCTCGCTCCTCTTTTTCCTCGGCCTGCTCCTGCTCTGGCATCTCATCGCCGTGGCGGGGTGGGTTTCCCCCGTGTTGCTTCCCGATCCGCTCTCGGTCTTCGAGTACCTGCAAGACTCGCTGCTCGATGGTTCGCTGCTCCAGGCCACGTGGGTCACTGTGCGGCGGTTGCTGGTGGGCTACTTCATCGGGATCGCCGCGGGCCTGCCGCTCGGGATGCTGATCGCCCGGTTCAAGTTCATGGAGGACACCGTGGGCGTGCTTGCGCTCGGGCTTCAGACGCTGCCGAGTGTCTGCTGGGTGCCGCTGGCGATCATCAGCCTCGGGCAGACCGAGGCGGCCATGCTTTTTGTCGTGGTCATGGGGACGCTTTGGTCGGTCATCATCGCGACCGATAACGGCGTGCGCAACGTCCCGCCCATTTACGCCCGCGCCGCCCGCACGATGGGGGCGCGCCCGCTTTACACCCTCACGCACGTCACCTTCCCGGCCTCTGCGCCGTTTGTCGTCAGCGGGATGAAGCAGGGGTGGGCGTTCGCCTGGCGCTCGCTGATGGCGGCGGAGATTTACGTCACCATCCTCACCGGCATCGGGCTGGGGCAGCTGCTCGACTACGGGCGCAATCTCAACGCGATGGACCAGGTGATCGGCGTGATGCTCGTCATCGTGGTGATCGGGCTGCTCGCGGACAAGATCCTCTTCTCTCCGTGGGAGCGGATGCTGCACCGCCGCTGGGGGACGGGGAAAAGCTAGCCGCCCGGTTTCTGGCGCTCGGCCGCTTGGGCGCTCAAGAATAGTGTTTACACAAAGCCGCCGGGATGCGATGGAACGGGCTTCTATGGATTCTCCGCTTGTCGCCGTCATCATGGGGAGCGCGTCCGACTGGGACACCATGCGCCACGCCGTCGAAATCCTCGACGCGCTGGGGGTGCCCTCGGAGCACCGGATCGTTTCCGCCCACCGCACGCCGGAGCGGATGGCGCGGTATGCCGCGGAGGCGGCGGGGCGGGGCATTCGCGTCGTGATCGCGGGCGCGGGCGGCGCGGCGCATCTCCCGGGGATGGTGGCCGCGCAAACGTGGCTCCCCGTTCTCGGCGTGCCCGTGCAGAGCAAGGCGCTTAACGGCCTCGACTCGCTGCTTTCCATCGTGCAGATGCCGGGCGGCATCCCCGTCGGGACGCTTGCCATCGGCCACGCCGGGGCCAAAAACGCCGGGTTGATGGCCGCCGCGATCCTTGCGTTGACGGACGAAAAAATCCGCCGGGCGCTTCTCGCTTTCCGGGAAAAACAGACGGTGGACGTGCTGGAAAGCGCACTCCCGGAGCACCCATGAGCGGCCCGCGCGAATCCCAAGGCGGAGAGCGAAAGCCGCTCCGTGTCTTTCTCCCCGGCGGCACCCTGGGCGTGATGGGCGGCGGCCAGCTTGGCCGCATGTTCGCCCTCGCCGCGCGCCGGATGGGGTACCGCATCCATACTTTCAGCCCGGAGACGGGGACGCCCGCCGGGCAGGTGGCCGACGTGGAGATCGCCGCCCGCTACGACGACGAGGCGGCGGTGCGCGCGTTTGCGCAGGGCATCGACGTGCTCACCTTCGAGTTTGAGAACATCCCTGTCCGGTGCGCGGAGTGGGCCGGGGAACATTGCGTCGTGCGCCCTTCCGGGCGGGTGCTGCACGTCTGCCAGCATCGGCTGCGGGAGAAACGCTTCCTTGCGTCGGCGGGCTTTCCGCTTCCGCCGTTTCGCGAGATCACCGACGCGGCGCAGCTCAAGGCTGCCGTGGCGGAAATCGGCGCGCCCGCCGTGCTCAAGAGCGCGGCGTTCGGATACGACGGCAAGGGGCAGCGCAAGATTCTCCCCGGCGACGATCTGGATGCCGTCTGGGAGTCGTTCGCGGGAGCGGCGGCGGTGCTGGAGGGGTTTGTCGCGTTCGAGAAGGAGATTTCCGTGCTGGTGGCGCGCGGGGCGGACGGCTCTGTGGCGGTGTACCCAGTCTGCGAGAATGTCCACGCCCGCCATATTCTCGATGTGACGCTCGCCCCTGCGGGCATCCCGGAGGCGGTCGCCGGGCGCGCGCGGCAGTTGGCCACGCGGATCGCGGAGGCGCTGGAGCTGGTTGGCCTGCTTGCCGTCGAGATGTTTCTGCTCCCCGGGGGCGAACTCCTCGTTAACGAACTCGCGCCGCGCCCGCATAACTCCGGGCACTTCAGCTTCGACGCGAGTGTGACGAGCCAGTTCGAGCAGCAGTTGCGCGCCGTGTGCGGGCTGCCGCTTGGCTCCACGGAGTCGCTGCGCCCGGCGGCGATGGCGAACCTGCTGGGTGAGGCGTGGGAGCGCGGCGAACCGGATTGGGAGGCGGCGCTTGCGCTGCCGGAGGTCAAACTTCATCTTTACGGCAAGGCCGAGCCGCGCCCGGGGCGCAAGATGGGCCATCTCGTCGCGTTCGGGGCCGATACGGCGGAAGCTGCGGCGCGCGTGCGCGAGGCCCGGCGGCGGCTGGAAAGGGCCGCGACGCGGGACGCTTAAACCTGCCAAATGCCGACCGAGCATTCTTTGAAGACGCTTCTTTTGCCCACGGACACCCCGGAGCAGCTTGCCCGCGCCGTGGAAGCGGCGGTGCGTTGCCTCGCGGCGGGCGAGCCGGTGGCTCTCCCGACGGAGACCGTCTACGGCCTCGCCGCCGACGCCACGCGGCCCGAAGCCGCGCTGAAAATCTACGAAGCCAAGGAGCGCCCTTTTTTCGACCCGTTGATCGTCCATGTGCCCGACCGGGAATGGCTGGAGCGCGTTACCGCCGTCGGCCCGGAGGAGGCTCCGCTGTTGGACGCGCTGGCGGAACGCTTCTGGCCCGGCCCGTTGACGGTGGTGCTTCCCCGGAGGCCCGGGGCGGTGCCTGATCTCGTCGCTTCGGGGCTGCCGACGGTGGCGGTGCGGATGAGCGCGCATCCGGTGTTCCGGGCGGTGGGAGAGGCGTGCGGCTTTCCGCTCGCTGCGCCGAGCGCCAACCGCTTTGGCCGGATCAGCCCGACCCGCGCGGAGCATGTTTTGGGCGAGCTTTCCGGGCGCATCCCCCTGGTGCTCGACGGCGGGGAGACGGCGCACGGGGTGGAATCGACCATCGTGGCGCTGCGTGGCGGGCGGATCGAGGTGCTGCGCAGCGGCCCGGTCACGCGCGAGGAGCTGGCGCGGTTTGGCGAAGTCGCCGCGCCCGGCGCGCTGGCCCGGCCGGTCGCGCCCGGGCAGCTCAAGAGCCATTACGCCCCGCGTACGCCGCTGCGGATCGCCCCGGCGGGGGCGGTTCCCGAGCCGGAGCCGGGGAAGCGGTGCGGGTTGCTCGCCTGGCGTGGGAATGGGAATGGGGATGCAGGCACGGGGACGGGATTTTTGAAAACCGAGGTGCTCAGCCCCTCTGGCGACTTGCGCGAAGCTGCGGCGCGTCTTTTTGCCGCGATGCGGCGGCTTGACGAGGCAGGTCTTGATCTCATCATTGCCGAGCCGGTGCCGGAGACGGGCCTTGGCGTCGCGATCATGGAGCGGCTTGGAAAGGCGGCGCACGCATGACGCCGCCCGCCGCTTCCGAAGATAACCCGGGGGGTGGTCCCGGGCAAACCCCCGCTGCGTCGGGCAAACTGAGTACCAAAGCCGCCGGGGTGGTCGGGCTGGCGGTGGCGTGCAGCCGCGTGCTCGGGCTGGTGCGTGAGATCGTCTTTGGCGCGCTCTTCGGCGCGGGGCGGAACATGGATATGTTCGTCACTGCCTTCCGCGTGCCGAACCTGCTGCGCGATCTCTTCGCGGAGGGGGCGCTTTCCACGGCTTTTATCACCACGTTTTCGGCGAAGATCGCCACGGAGGGGGAGGCTTCCGCGTGGCGGCTCGCCAACAAGGTCGCCACGCTCGCGACGATCTTCATGAGCGCCGTCACGCTGCTGGGGATCTACTTCGCCCCGCAGTTGATCGCGATCATGGCCGGAGGGTTCGCGCCCGAGCAGGCGGAAATGACGATCCTGCTCACGCGCATTCTCTTCCCGTTCATCCTCCTCGTCTCGCTGGCGGCGTTGACGATGGGGATGCTCAACGCCCGGGATGTTTTCGGCATTCCCGCGCTGGCGTCGAGCTTCTTCAATCTCGGCTCCATCCTCGGCGGCGTCGGGTTCGGCTACTGGATGGACCCGCACTTCGGCCCGCGCGCGCTCATCGGCCTTTCCATCGGCGCGTTGATCGGCGGGCTTCTCCAGCTTGTCGTCCAGTTTCCCTCGCTCCACAAGGTCGGTTTCCGGTTCCGGCCCGACTTTGCCTGGCGCGACGAGGGGGTGCGCCGGATTCTCCTGCTCATGGGCCCGGCGGTCATCGCGGCGAGCGCCGTGCAGGTGAACGTCATGGTGAACACCGCGTTTGCGACCCGGCTCGGCCCGGGGGCTGTCTCCTCGCTCAACTACGCCTTCCGGCTCATGCAACTGCCGCTCGGCATTTTCGGCGTTGCCGTGGCGACGGTGACGCTGCCGCTTGTCTCGCGGCTCGCCTCCACGAACGATCACCACGGGTTCCGCACCACGCTCGGGCGCGGGATGCGGCTGGCGTTTCTGCTGACGATCCCGTGCGCCGTCGGGTTGATCTGTTTTGGCGAGCCGATCGTTTCGCTCCTTTTCCAGCGGGGGCGCTTCGATGCCGAGGCGACCGCGCAGACCGCCATCGCGCTGCAATATTACGCGCTCGGCCTCGTGGCGTACTCGGGCATCAAGGTGCTCGTTCCGGCGTTCTACGCCGTGGACAAGCGGAACCTGCCGATGCTTGTGAGCTTCCTCTCCATCGCCGTGAACTACGGGCTGAACGAGCTGTTCACCTTTCACCTCGGCTTTGGGCACAAGGGGCTGGCGCTCTCCACGAGTCTTGTGGCGTTGAGCAACTTCGGCCTTCTTTATTGGCTCATGCGGCGGCATACCCGCCGCCTGGAGACGCGGCTCATGCTCGCGAATCTCGGCAAGGTGGCGCTCGCCTCGCTCCCGCTCGTCGCCGTCTGTCTGGCCGCGCGGCGGTGGTACTTCGTCGATCTTTCCGCAATGGCTTTCCTGCCGAAGCTGGCTGGCGTGTTCGTTACGATCGGCGTCGGCATGGGGGTGTTCGGCGTGGCGGCGGCGCTGCTGAAGATTGACGAGGTGGACGAAGTGCTCCGCCTCGTGAAGCGGAAGCTCGGCGGTCGGCGGTGAAAGCGTGGAGCGGAGCCGGAGCCGGGGTCGGGGTCTACGCCCCTTTTTTGGCGCGCTTCTTTTTTCCGAATTTCTTTACCAACACCAGCTCGGTTCCCGGTTTTTTGAGGTTATAGTCCACCTGGTCGAAGGCGCGGCGCATGAGGTGCAGGCCGAGGCCCCCCGGTTCGATCCGGTCGAGCGGGCGGCTGGAGAACGAGGCGGGATCGGCTCCCGCCGCGAAATCCCGGAGCCGGAAGCGCACACCGTGGCGGAGCTGTTCGCAGCAGAGGATGATCGGTTGCTCCTCTGTTTTTTGCGGTCTCCGGTAGGCGTGGCGGATGATGTTGCTGCAAGCCTCATCGACCCCGAGCACCAGCAGTTCCGCCTCGTCCTCGGCGAGCGTGGTGAACCCGAGGAACTGGCGGACAAACGCGCGCACCGTGGCCAGGTTCCCGGCCTGGCTGGAGAACTCAAGCGTTTGTCTGATCGACGGTGGCGACGGCGGCGGCACGCGACGGCAAACATAGGCGGGTTTGCCCGTTTTCGCCAGCGAAGAGCGACTGCGGGTGGTCGGCACCCCGGGAGGCTTTGGGAGGAAAATTCCTTTCCCGCCCGGGCCTTTGGGCATACGGTTCCGGGCTGTTTTTTGCTCCCATGCCCAAGGTTTTCATCAAAACGTACGGTTGCCAGATGAACGAGCGCGACTCCGAACAGGTCGCGCAGATGCTCGTCGCGCGCGGCTACGAGATGACGCCCGACGAGGGGGAGGCCGACGTGGTGCTGCTCAACACCTGTAGCGTGCGGGACATGGCCGAACAGAAGGCGATCGGCAAGATGGGCAATCTGCTCCACCGCAAGCGCGGCCAGCAGGCGGTGCTCGGGTTTCTCGGCTGCATGGCGCAAAGCCGTGGGCCGGAGCTGGCGCGGATGATGAAGGTCGATCTCGTGGTCGGCACGCAGAAGTTCCACAAGGTGGCGGACTATGTGGAGGAACTCCTCGCGCGCAAACGCGCCGAGCGGCGGGCGGACGACCCGCGCTTCATGGACGACGCGCGCTTTTCCATCGTGGACGTGGAGGAGGAGGCCGGATCGCAGGAGACGATCCGCGATCATGCCCTCAAACCGCGCCAGGCGAGTGCGTTCGTCTCGATCATGCAGGGGTGCAACATGCATTGCACCTTCTGCATCGTCCCGTACACGCGCGGGCCGGAGCGGAGCCGGGCGATCCCGGAGATTGTCGCGGAGGTGCGGGAGCTGGTGGCGCGGGGGGTGCGGGAGGTGACGCTGCTCGGCCAGATCGTGAATCTTTACGGGCGGCACGAGTTCCCCAAGGCGGACGGCAAGGGGCCGTTCGTGCAACTGCTCGAAGCCGTGCATGCTGTCGAGGGGCTGGAGCGGCTGCGCTTTACCTCTCCGCACCCGATCGGCTACCGGCATGATCTGATCGAGGCGTTCCGGTATCTCCCCAAGCTCGTCGAGCATGTGCATCTGCCGTTGCAATCCGGCTCCAACCGCATCCTCAAGGCGATGCACCGCACGTACACCGCCGAGAAGTATTGCGAACTCGTGGAGCGCATCCGCGCCGTGCGCCCGGAGATGGCGATCACCACCGACATCATCGTCGGTTTCCCCGGCGAGACGGAAGAGGAGTACGAGGCCACGCGCCGCCTGGTGGAAAAGGTGGAATTCGACAACGCTTTCATCTTCCGCTACTCGAAGCGGAAGGACACCCCCGCTGCGGAGCTTCCCGACCAGGTGGACGAGGAGAGCAAGCAGCGGCGTAACCAAGATTTGCTGGAGGTCGTCAATGCAATCGCCCGGCGCAAGCTCGACGCGGTGGTCGGCCAGCGCGTGGAAATTTTATGCGAGGGGCCGAGCAAAACCAACGCGGAGCGGCTCACCGGGCGCACCCGGGGCAACAAGATCGTCCTCTTCGAGGGGAGCGACCGGCATATCGGGCAGCTCTTCGAGGTCCAGGTGACGCACACCAGCGGTTTCTGTCTTTACGGCGACCCCGCCCTTTTGGATTGAGAAGGGCGGCGGTTTCGCCTTTGCTGCTTCCATCATGATTTATTCGCTGAGCTTGCACACGGCGGGTCTCGTCGTCGGGCTGTTGCTGATCGTCCTGCACGGGCTGGCGCTAGTCCACGCGGAGGGGGCGCGGGAGCTGTTGCGCGCCTTCCCGCGATCCCGGGGTGCCGGGGCGACGCTCCTGACGCTGGACGCCCTCTGGGCCTTCCTCCTGGTCTGGAACATGGATCTCGGCGAGTTCACCCCGGCGCGGCCCTGGATTCTCGGCGCCATCGCGCTGCTCTTTGTCTTGACGCTCCTCTACGTGGAGGAGTTTTTGGCCGTGCGCGCGCTTGGGGCTTTCGCGCTTCTGGCGGCCGAGCCGTTGCTGGAGGCGGCTTTCCTGAAACCGGAGGCGAGCCGCCTGCTCGTGACGGTGCTGGCGTATCTCTGGGTGGTGTTCGGCCTCTTCTGGGTCGGGATGCCGTATCTGCTGCGCGACCAGATCGGCTGGGTCTCGCGCAGCCAGGCACGCTGGCGGCTGGCCGCGCTGGCGGGGCTGGTGTACGGCGTTGCGGTGCTCTTCTGCGCCGTGGCCTGGTACGGGAACTGACCCCGGAATCGCCCCCCGGGAACCGACCTGTTTTCAGTTGTAGAAAGCGCGGAGCACCTCCGCGACGCGCCCGATCTGCGCGGGCGTCAGCTCCGGGAAAATCGGCAGCGCCAGCACCTCGCGCGCGGCCCGTTCCGCCCGTGGGAAATCGCCCTCCTTGTAACCGAGGTAGCCGAAGCACTCCTGGAGATGCAGGGGGAGGGGGTAGTAGATGGCATGGCCAATCCCTTCCGCCCCCAGCCGCTCGCAGAGCGCGTCGCGTTGCGGGGCGCGGAGGACGAACTGGTTGTAGATATGGTGGTTGGGCAGCTCGCTGGCGGCGTGGGCATACGGCTCGCACGGGAGCGTGAGCGTCTGGTCCAGCCTATTGGTGCGGAAGGCTTCCCGGTAGAGCGCGGCGTTGCGGCGGCGGCCCTCCGACCAGGTGTCGAGATGCGGCAGCTTGATTTCGAGGATCGCGGCCTGGAGCGCGTCGAGCCGGAAGTTGCCGCCGATGAGCCGGTGGTAGTACCGCCGTTCCCCGCCGTGGTTGCGCAGGGCGCGGAGCGTTTCCGCCGCTTTCGCATCCTTGCAGACGACCATCCCGCCGTCGCCGAAAGCGCCCAGGTTTTTCGAAGGGAAAAAGCTGTACGTGCCGAAGTCCCCGGCGGTTCCGGCGTGTTGCGCGCCGAGGCGGGAGGGGTAGGCCGCTCCGAGCGCCTGCGCTGCATCTTCGATCACTGCGAGGCCGAACTGCGCCGCGATGGCGTTGATTTCGTCCATCGCCGCGCAGAGGCCGAAGAGATGCACCGGCATGAGGGCGCGGATCACCTTGCCGTCTTGGGTCAGCGGTCTGCCGTCGGCGTCGGTTTTGCATCCGGCGAGAAATTCGCGCAGCGCCTCCGGCGAAAGGTTGAAGGTCGCTTCGTCGATGTCGATGAACACCGGCGTCGCGCCCGTGCGGGCGATGCTTCCCGCCGTGCCGAAAAAGGTGAAGGGGGGAGTGAGCACGGCGTCTCCCGGGCCGATCCCGAGCGCCATCAGGGCGATGAGCAGGGCATCCGTGCCGGAGGTGACGCCGACCGCGTGCGCCGCGCCGGTATAGTCACAAACCGCCTGCTCGAACGACTCCACCTTGGCCCCGAGGATGAACTGCTGGGAGTCCATGATCGCGTCTACTTCGGCGCGGATTTGCTCCCGGAGCGTCTGGTATTGGGCCTTGAGGTCGAGCAATGGCACTTGCATGGCCGGAATGTGACGCGGGAGCCAAAGAGTTTGCAAGCGGAGAATAGCGGTAGGGGGGCTTGCGAGAGGCGCGAAAGCGGTTGTCGGTTCCCGGGGGCCAGTGGAGAAAGCAAGCGGCTCGTAAAGATGCCGCATCTGGGACGCTTGGGACGCTTGAGGACGGTCCATATCCTCGCCGGGGCGGGAACCTG
>CAZYVL010000019.1:0-14726 GCA_964651005.1 uncultured Chthoniobacteraceae bacterium
GCTGAACGACGATCCGCGAGCCTTCGATGAAAACGACGCGGATCGGCGTGCCCGGTTCGATGAAGTCGCCGCGCGTGATGACATCGCGCGTCTCCCCCTCGAACGCCCCCTTGCCGCTCGGGCGCAGAATCGTCAGCGCAACCCCCTCCGCGCCGACTGCCAGCCCGGCAAATTCGCTATACTCCGGCGGGAAGGAAGGGCCGGTGGGCGTCTGCGTGGCGAGCACCAGGCGGCGGTAGAGGCTGGTCTTCGGCAGGAACCGCGCCAGCACGGCCATCGCCACCGCCGCGAGCACCACCGCGATGCCGAGATTGAGCAGCGGCAGCTCCAGCGCCCCCGTCCCGGGAATCCACGGCTGCCCGGGAAAGCGGTCCACCATCGCCCAGAGGATCGCGCCGACCATCATGGAAAACCCCGCCAGCCCGGGCAGGATCGTGCCCGGGTGGATCAGCAGCTCGCTCAAGACCAGCGCCAGCCGCAGCGGCTTCGATCCCCGGGAGGTGCTCTGCGTGGGCGACGAAATCCGCGACATCGCGGCGGCCCGCGCCGCCAAGCTCGATTGCGGGGCGGTTTCCTGGGGATACACCCGTGCGGAAGCTCTCGCCGCGCATGAGCCGGACGCGCTGTTTTCGAGCATGGATGAAATCCTGGAGAAAGTGAGCAGGCTGCGGGAAGTGGCAGGTTCTTCGTAAATCGCAAAACCGAAAGCCAGGGCGCTCCGGCTCACCCTGGACGATACCGAAGGCATCAAAGCATGGCAGCCTGGGGTCAAGCGAAGCGACACCTTCGGGGAATTGGCGAGGAAACAATGCCGATCCCAACGGGATCGCAGCACTCCTCAACCCTTGCTCCACGCACCCCCTCACCTCGCCTGCTGCACCACGATCCGGGAGCCCTTAGGTCTGACCCCGGCAGTTACTCCAACTGACAATCCTCCAACAGAACATTTATTATCACCTTGCCTTTTACATAGCCTTTAATTGAGACGCTCTGACCTTTGCTCACGTAACCCAACGGCGAATGTTTGGCCTTTGGGAACATACATTGCACACCCGTGCCCTTGCCTTCCCCAATAATGACGTAAGGCGCGCCAAAAGATCATGGCCGATGCTCTCTATTTTTCCGCTAACGACCACTAACTTTTCTTTATAGTATTCATCCGCCGAAACTTCATTATAGTTGTACTGGAAAATAAACGAATCGGCGCTGAGCCGCTCCAAAACCTCACTATGTTTGGCGGTCTTTTTGCTTTGGGGTGCAACTGAAGGAACCCGTCGCTGATCGCTTGGCTGCTGTGCCGATGAAGACAGCTTAGGTTTTGAATAATCATCGAAAACAATATAGCCTACAAATATGGCCATGCCCACGATGAACAGGCCGCCGAAGATGACAATGGGAGATGCTGGCTGAGAATGAACAACGGCCGCCCCACTCAAAGCAGGCGTCGCTGCTGCGGCGCTCGGATGTCCGCACTTTGGGCGACTACTCGCTTTATCTGAAATGTGATTGCCGCAATCCGGGCATTCGATGAGTGGCATAGTATTTCTGAGGGAAAGTTGACGCGGTCTGAAGCAAAAGACTTCATTGTATTTAAACTATTTCAAGTCTAAAGTGACAAGAGCGCCGGTGGCGGCTTATTGCGATTCATTCCCGCCCCATTTTGAATTTTTAAAATGACCCTTCTTAGTTTTTGCTATTCATTTGTTTCGATCTCTCTTCTCCACTTTTCAACTGTCGCCGATGCCTTAACGGATGTGGATATGAATTGGCCCCAGAATTCAATGGGAACGATGCTCGAGAACAGATCATAGGTTTCATAAGAGATGAACCGCCCCGAATCGACAGTCCCCAAATCTATCGGATTCCCGAGTAAATCGACGCAATGGCCTTCGGCGCACGCTTTTTGAAGCGGGCTGCCCTGCTTGAGATATGGGGCGATATCCTTGGCTGATACAGGATCGCCCTTCGTCTTGTTCCGCTCAAGCGCCCACTGGTCGGCGGCGGCATCGATCAGACGAAGGTCCTCAAGAATACGGGTGGCCATTTCGCGAATGGAAAGCCGCGGTTGATCCGGGTCTGCCATTTTTCTGAGAGATTGATGTGTCTGCGTATCCGTGATTTCGTCCTCGCCAATTTCAAAATAGGTCACGGTGACACTGCCTTGCGCCGTCATAACGATTCGCAAATTGTTACCCTCCCGGGTATACTCCCCGAGCAGGATGGGAGCGGCTTCAGCAGGCTGAAACTCGCATGCGGTCGGAGAAATCAGAACCAAAGTAGTACTCTCTAGCCAATCGAAAAACGCTTGCCTCTCAAATTTTGAGCCCGCGTCGGCGTTTTTTTTGGGTGGCTGCACCCGCTTGCAGCCAACAATGCTCAAGAGGGTAAGAATTACAATATAGCGAACCAAAGCGGTCGATTTTCCAAGGAGGGAAAGGCGATTTCGAATATCCATATCACGTCAACTCCGCCCGAAAATAATGAGCACGAACGGCAGTGGCAATAAATTTTAGTCGCCGGTGGCGGCTTTCGCGAAAGGCAAAGCGAGCAGGCAAGTTCGTCGTAAGCAGCGGCACCCGCTCACTCCGCCCGCTGAACCACAATCCGCGAGCCTTCGATAAAAACGACGCGGATCGGCGTGCCCGGCTCAATGAAGTCGCCGCGCGTGATGACATCGCGCGTCTCCCCCTCGAACGCCCCCTTGCCGCTCGGGCGCAGAATCGTCAGCGCAACCCCCTCCGCGCCGACTGCCAGCCCGGCAAATTCGCTATACTCCGGCGGGAAGGAAGGGCCGGTGGGCGTCTGCGTGGCGAGCACCAGGCGGCGGTAGAGGCTGGTCTTCGGCAGGAACCGCGCCAGCACGGCCATCGCCACCGCCGCGAGCACCACCGCGATGCCGAGATTGAGCAGCGGCAGCTCCAGCGCCCCCGTCCCGGGAATCCACGGCTGCCCGGGAAAGCGGTCCACCATCGCCCAGAGGATCGCGCCGACCATCATGAAAAACCCCGCCAGCCCGGGCAGGATCGTCCCCGGGTGGATCAGCAGCTCGCTCAAGACCAGCGCCAGCCCGATCACGAAAATGACCGGCGCCTCCCACCCCGCCAGCCCGGCCAGGTAGTGCCCGGTAAAGAAAATCCCGAAGCAGATGGCCGAGACGATCCCCGGCAGCCCGAAGCCGGGCGCTTTCATCTCGATCCACGCGCCGAGAATCCCGCCCAGCAGGAAGAGCGGCGCGAGCCGAGTGATCCAGAAGGCCGCTTCCTCGAACTGCGTCGGCTGCACGGTTTGCACCGTGCCGGTCAGCCCCGCCTTCTGCACCAGGTCCGGGATCGATTCGGCGATCCCCTCCGCCAGCAGCGGCTTGCCGTCGATCTGCCGTACCGCCTCCTGCGCGCTGAGCGTGAGCAGCGAGCCTTTTTCATGGATCGTCTGCCCGCCCACGACGACCGCGGAATCCTTGTCGATGAACGCGCGGACGAGATCGGGATTGTGCCCGTTTTTTTCCGCCACGCTCCCGAAGTAGCGTGAGAGGTAGGAGACCTGCTTGGCATTGAGCGTTTCGGGGAGATTCTCCCCGCTCGCGCTGACCGGGGCGGCCGCGCCGATGGCGCTTATCGGGGCCATGTAGATGTGCCGCGTGGAAACCGCGATCAACGCCCCGGCGGAACCGGCGTTCGGGTTGATGTAGGTGTAGGTTGGCACGTTCGCCTTCGCGAGCGCCCGCTGCATCTTTTCCGCCGCGTCCACGGCCCCGCCGAAGGTGTCCATGTCGAGGATCACCGCGCGCGCCTCCTCCCGGGCCGCCTCCTTGAGCGCCCGGCGCAGGAAGAGAAACTTCGCCTCGGAAATCTCGCCGTGAAGGGGGATCACCACGATCTCCTCCCCAAACGCGGCGGCCCCGCAGAAGAGAAACGCCATCAGGATGGCTCCAAAGGTCGCGAGGCGGAGGGGGAGCAAGCCTTTCATGGCGCAACTCTCGGGCGGGCCGCCCACCCGCTCAAGCCCAAAAGGAGCAGGGCCGCCGGGAGGGGCCGCTTTCCCCGGTTCCCGGCCCCTGCCTCGCGGGCGGCTGGACATTGGCCCATCTTGCGCTCCAATATGATACCCCAATGCGTGTCCTCGCCATCGACCCCTCCCTCCGCTGCACCGGCTTCGCCGTGCTCGAACGCGGCCCTGGGGGGGAGGCAGGAAAGGCAGGGAAGGCGCGCGCCCTGGAGTACGGGACGGTGCGCAACGCCGCGAATCTCTCCTCCTCCTCCTGCCTGGTCGCGATCCACGACCGGCTCTCGGAACTGGTGGCGCGGTATCAGCCCGACCAGGCCGCCGTCGAGTCCGTCATCTACGTGCAGAGCTACAAGACGGCCATTGTGCTCGGCGCGGCGCGGGGAGCCGCCATCCTCGCCGTGGCGCAGCGGGGGATCGAGCTTTTCGAGTACCCTCCCGCGCGCGTGAAGCAGGCCGTCGTGGGCCGGGGAAGCGCGACCAAGGATCAGGTCGCCTTCATGGTGCGCGCGCTGCTCGGGCTGACTGAAACCCCGGTGGCCGACGCCGCCGACGCCCTGGCCGTCGGGCTGACGCATTTCCAGAACCACCACGCCGCCGCCCTCGGCGCCGCGACGTTGCAACGATTATAAAATCTTAAAAACCTCCATGAAACTCGAAATCCGCTGGCTGGGCCGCGTCAAATTCCAGGACGCCTACGCGCTCCAGGAGGAGCTTGTCGCCGAGCGGCACGCGCACCCGGAACGGCACGGCGTGTTGCTGCTGCTGGAGCACGAGCCGGTCTACACCATTGGCCGCACGCAGGACCAGTCGAGCCTGCGCGACGCCGCGAAGCTGCCGCACCCCGTCGTGCAGATCAACCGGGGCGGGCAGGCGACCTATCACGGCCCGGGGCAGCTCATCGGCTACCCGATCCTGAACCTCCGCGAGCGCGGGCAAGACCTGCACCGCTATCTGCGCGACCTGGAGGAGACGCTCATCGTCGTGCTGGAGAAGTTCTGCATCCGCTCGGAGCGGCGCGACGGGCTGACGGGCGTGTGGGTGGAGGGGCGCAAGATCGCCTCCATCGGCGTCGGCGTGCGCCGCTGGATTTCCATGCACGGCTTCGCGCTCAATGTCTGCGGCGACATGACCCCCTTTTCACGCATCACCCCGTGCGGCATCGCCGGCGTGGAGATGACCGCCATCGAGCGGGAAACCGGCAAGCCCGTCACCGTGGAGGAGGCCGCCGGGCAGGTCCGCTCCATTTTTCTCGAACGGTTTTGCTGAACCCCCTGACCCTTCTTCGGAACTCTCTTCGGCTCTGTAAATTATGATCGGTCTTTTCACCCCGCGTTACGTCAAGGAAGGCAAGGAAATGCTCAAAACCGCGCGCAGGATGCTGCACTACAAGCGCGACCTGCTCAAACCCGACGAGAAGGAGTCGATCGAGGCGGCCTGCCGCGAACTTGAGCAGGCAATGCGGCGGCGCGACCGGGAGGAGGTCGCGCGGAGCAGCGAAAAGCTCGAGCAGCTCTACCACGCCCACTTCCCCCGTTCCGGGCAGTCTGCGCTGCGGGAGAACTGCGAGGTGCTCTTTGTCGCCATCGTCATCGCCGTCGGCGTGCGCACGTACTTTCTCCAGCCGTTTACGATCCCGACCGGCTCGATGCAGCCGACACTCAACGGCGTGCTGGCCACCGTCACCAACGAACCGGCCCCGAACCTTTTCGTGCGGCTACTCCACTTCGGCCTCTACGGGCGCAGCTACGTGGATCTCGTCTCCGGGGAGGAAGACATGGTGGAATCGGTGGAGGATGTCCGGCGCTTCGGCTTCTTCCAGTTCACCGAAGTGCGCTGCCAGCGGCAGAGCTTCCTTGCCCACACCTCTTCCAAGGAGATGCAGAGGAGCTTCCACGTCTTCCCGGGGCGTCATCTCGCCGCCGGGGAGGTCATCGCCCGGGGCTACGTCAACACCGGCGACCATGTGTTCGTGGACAAGATGCGCTACCAGTTCATCCGCCCGCAGCGCGGCCAGGTTTTTGTCTTCAACACCCTGGG
Organism: uncultured Chthoniobacteraceae bacterium; assembly: GCA_964651005.1. Classification (GTDB taxonomy): domain Bacteria; phylum Verrucomicrobiota; class Verrucomicrobiia; order Chthoniobacterales; family Chthoniobacteraceae; genus DATMFV01. Next base: position 6,043 of record CAZYVL010000019.1, read on the forward strand.
CATCCCGACGGGGGAAAACGTCCTCCACCCCGGCGGCCCTTCGCAGTTTTACATCAAGCGGCTCGCGGGGCTGCCGGGCGACCGGCTCCAGATCGACCCGCCGAAGCTCTTCATCAACGGCGCGCTCGCGACGCAGCCGGGCTTTCGCCGCGTGATGGCGGCGGAGAACGGCTACCACGGCTACTCCAACGCACCCGCCGGGGGACCGGCATTCCGCTACCTCGGCTCGCCCGCGCCGGAAGACGCCTTCCTCCTCCCGCCGGGGTGCTATTTCGCGCTTGGGGATAACTCCTACCACAGCTCCGACAGCCGCGACTGGGGGTGCGTGCCGGAGAAAAACATCGTGGGCCGGGGGCTTTTCGTATACTGGCCTTTCACCTCCCACTGGGGGTTTATCCGATGAACGATCTTTTCCCGGCAAGCAGCGAATTGGTGGATCTGGCACGCCGCCTCGGCGCGCACCCGGCGCGGCTGGCGCTCTGGACGGAGGGGGCGGTTGCCGCCCGGCTCCCCGGAGGCCGCTTCGCGGTGAGCGCGGCGGGGAGCACGCTCGCGCGGCTCGACGCGCGCGGCATCGTGGAACTCGATCTTGCCAAGACGCAAGCCATCCTCGCCCAAGCCCCCGCTTCCGCCCCGACCTCAACCGCTCCCGTCGGCGGGGGAGAGGGCGTTCCGGCTCCCACTCCCGAAGAGGCACTCACCGAGGCCGGAGCCGCGCCCGACGGCCCCGCGCCGTGCGCCGATGTCTTTGCCTTTGCAGACCTTTTCGCCTTCGAGAGCGTCTGCTTCGCCGCGCACACCCAGCCCGTGGCGGTCAACCAGATCCTCTGCTCGCCGCGCGCCCGGCAGTTTGCCGACCGGCGCAATCTCCCCGGCGAAGTCCTCGCCTGCGGCCCCGCGAGCGTGCTCGTCCCCTTCACCCCGCCGGGGGTGCCGCTGGCCCGGGAAATTCGGCACCGGATTCTGCTCTGGCGCGACCGACACCATACGACACCGGGGGTGATCCTGTTGCAAAACCACGGCATGATTACGCTGGGCGAAACCATCGAGGAGGTGTTGATGCGCACGGAGATGACCCTGAAATACGCGGAAATCTTCCTCGGCGCGGCGATGCTCGGCGGGCCCGATTTTCTGAAAACCAACTTCATCACCCAGATTGAGGCGACGCGGGCCGTTTAGCCTTTCCCAAAACGCGAGCCGCAAGCATCCCCCCGTTCCCATGACGGCCTCCCCGCCTCTCGCCGCTTTTCAGGCAAGCTGCTCCCGCGACGCCGGGGCGGGGATGGCGCAAATCTTCAACGCCACCGCCTCCTTCGAGAAAGAGAGCTTCAACCTGCTCTTTGGTCGCCTGGGGAGCGGCAAAAACCTGCTGCTGCGGCTGCTCGCGTTGATGGAACGGCCCGACCGGGGGGAGATCGCCGTGCTCGGCAAACCGACCCGGCAGTGGAGCGACGCGGAGCGGACGGAGGTGCGCAGCCGCCACTTCGGGTTCGTCTTCGAGTCGCCGTTTCTCCTCCCCTCCTTCAACGTGGTGGAGAACATCGCCATGCCGCTCTTCAAGCTCACCGGGGCGACCCCCGAATCCGCCCGGGAGCGGACACAGCGCGTGCTTGAGTTCACGGGGCTGCACCCCTTCGCGGAAGCCGCCGTCGAGCCGCTGCCGCTCTCCGCGCAGCTTCGCGTCTCGCTGGCGCGCGCGCTCATTACCGAGCCGCTCGCACTCTTTATCGAAAACCTCGACGCAGAGTTGCGCGACGGCGAGCTGATCGCCTTTCTCGAACTGCTCGGCGCGGCGCGGCGCGCCTTCGGCTGCTGCATTATCGCCACCGCTGCCTGCCGCGATCTTGCCGCGTTCGGCAGCCGCGCGCTGGAGGTGGAGCAGGGCCGGATCGTGCGCGACTGGACGCCGGGAGGGTTGCTCGCATGAGCGAAGCCGATTCCTCCGCCCCGCCGCCGAGCGCGGAGGCGATCACCCGCGCTAGCCAGAGCAACCTCGCGCTCGCCTTCATCGTCCTGCCGCCCGAGCGCCGCCGGGCGATCACCCTTTTCTACGCCTTCTGCCGGGTGATCGACGACATCGCCGACGAACCGGGCCTCCCCGTGCCGGAAAAGGAGCGGCAGCTTGAAGCATGGAAGCGCGCCCTCTTCGAGCGCTTCGAGGGGGAGCCGCCGCTCGCCGCCGCCGTGCGCCAGCTCATCGTGGAATACCGCCTGCGCGAAAACTGGCTGCTGGAGATCATCCACGGGTGCGAGATGGATCTGCGCCCGGTCCGCTTCGCCACGTTTGAGGATTTGCGCCTCTACTGCTACCGGGTGGCGAGCGTGGTCGGGCTGGTGAGCATTGAGATCTTCGGCTACCGCAACCCCGCCACGCGCCGCTACGCCGTGGAGCTCGGCTATGCCCTCCAGCTCACCAATGTGATCCGCGATGTCGCGCGCGACTTCGCCAACGGCGGGCGCATCTATCTCCCGCAGGAAGACCTCGCCCGCTTCGGGATTACCGAGGAGGATTTCGCCCAGCGCAAGGGGGGGCCGCGCTTCACGGAGATGATGGCCTTTCAGGCGGCGCGCGCCCGGGAGTTTTACGCCCGCGCCGTGGCGGAGCTGGCCCCGGAGGACCGCCGCGCGATGGCCGCTGCGGAGATCATGCGGCGCGTCTACTCCCGGCTTCTGCGGCGGATCGAGCGCGACCGCTTCCGGGTTTTCGACCGGTTCCACCGCCTCGGCAAGCTGGAGAAGCTCGCCATCGTGGCCCGGGTGCTCGTTCTGGGATGAACATCGGCGGGAAGCAGTGGAAGGGGGGAGAAAACGGCAACCCCGGACCCACCCGCCCGCCCCGCGCCGCCCGTAACGGGAATGGATGCGGTTGACCGCCGCGCCAATTTCAGCATTGTTGAAGGTATGAGCAGCAACATCCCCATTCTTCTGTTGTCCGGTCTTTCCCTGGTTTCGCTCACCCTGACCGGCTGCAACACGCCCGGGCAGGGCGCGAAGTACGGAGCCATCGCGGGCGCGGCGGTCGGCGCGATCGCGGGAGGCGACATCCGGAGCGCCGCCATCGGCGCGGGCGCGGGCGCGGCCACCGGCGCGCTGGTTGGCAAGATCAGCCAGGACGAACGCCGCCGCAGCTACCCGGGCTACGAGGAAGACCGCGCGTACGGCGCGGGCTACGCCGTGGAATACCCCGTCGCCCGCCGCACCGAGCGGCGCGGCTTCGTCATCAGCCCTTACAAGCCGTACGCGCTCGTCGATGTGCGCGGGGTGCGGCGTGGCGCGCGGGTTCTCGACCCCGCCAGCCGCCGCATCTTCATTAATCCGTAAGGAAGGGGGCGCTCTACCCCAGGCCAGGGCCCGGTTTTACGTCAGACCGCCGTTTCCGAAAGGGAGCGGCGGTTCTGTCGTCTTGGGAGCGCGCAATTTCTCTTTTTTCTTCGCCCCCCGCCGTCTTTAATTCCGGCAACGTATGAAAACTCCCATCAAAGTGGCCGTCACCGGCGCCGCCGGCCAGATCGGCTATTCCCTTCTCTTTCGCATTGCATCCGGGTCGATGTTCGGGCCGGACCAGCCGGTGGAACTGCACCTGATCGAAATCCCGCAGGCGCTGGAGCCGCTTCAGGGCGTGGTGATGGAGCTTCAGGATTGCGCGTTTCCGCTCCTCAAGGGGATCGTCGCCACGGCGGATCTCGACGAAGGTTTCCGGGGGATCAACTGGGCGCTTCTCGTCGGTTCCGTCCCGCGCAAGGCGGGGATGGAACGCAAGGATCTCCTCGGCATCAACGGGAAGATTTTCACCGGGCAGGGGAAGGCGATTGCGGCCAACGCCGCCGCCGATGTCCGCATCCTGGTGGTGGGCAACCCGTGCAACACCAACGCGCTCATCGCCAAGTCGAACGCGCAGGAGATTCCCGCCGACCGCTGGTTCGCCATGACGCGGCTGGATGAAAACCGCGCCAAGACGCAGCTCGCGCTGCGTGCCGGAGTGCAGGTGACGGAGGTGTCCAACCTGACGATCTGGGGGAACCACTCCTCCACGCAGTATCCCGATTTCTACAACGCGAAGATCGGCGGCAAACCGGCCCCGGAGGTAATCGGCGACGAAGCGTGGCTCAAGGACGTTTTCATCCCGACCGTCCAGCAGCGCGGCGCGGCGATCATCAAGGCGCGCGGTCTCTCCTCCGCCGCCTCCGCCGCCAACGCGGTGGTGGACACCGTGCGCTCGCTGACCACGCCGACCCCGGCGGGCGACTGGTTCAGCGTCGCAGTCCCTTCCGACGGCTCCTACGGCATCGAGCCGGGGATTCTCTGCGGGTACCCCGTTCGCAGCAACGGCTCGGCTTACGAGATCGTACAGGGCGTGCCGGTCAACGCCTTCTCCCAGAGCCGCATCGACGCCACCGTGGCGGAATTGCGGGAGGAGCGGAGCCTGGTTTCCGATCTGCTGTAAGCAATCGCGGATTCAAGCAAACCGAGCCGCAAGCGGGCCGATCCGCGCTTGCGGCTCGTTGCGTTTATCCGTGCAAATAGTGCTTCCAGCGGTCGGATTCCGCCGTCTCTTTCAGGAACCGGTTGCGGCTCTCCATGAACCGGCGCAGATGCCTCGATAGAAGCAGCCGGTCGAAGAGCTTCCCCGCCGCCCCGAACGGAACTTCGTAGTCGAGCACGTCCCGCATTACGGTGACGCGATTCTCAAACTGAAAATAGTGGGCATGGGTGAAGGTGGAGAACGCCCCTTCCGTCATGGTGTCCCGGAAGAAATCCGGCCTTTGGAGCGAGACGATTTGCACGCAAAGGCGTTGCCGGATGCCAAAATGCACGCCCTCCCAGGTGATTGTTTCCCCCATTTCCAAAAGCCCCGCCTCCCTGCCGTCAACGACCCGTTCCGCCGTCGGATCGCTTGAAGCCAGATGCGCATCCACGGATCGCGCCAGGTCGAAAACCCGTTCGAGTGGCGCGGAAACGGGAGTGGAGAACCGCAAGGTCATGATTTTCCCGCGAGACGGCCATCGCCCTGCTTGCCACGGCGGGCACGGTCGCGATCCTTTCGCGGCTCACGCGCTGTTTCACCCCGTAGCAGGGTGGCCTAGCGGACGGCGGGAAGCTGTTTCTGCACCGCCAGCGAGGCGTTGATCTGGATCGCCTGCCCCGGGGTCAGCCTGAAGGTGGCTGTCTTCTCGCCGTAGCGCACGCGGCATTCAGAGCCGCCCGTGCTGCGGAGGGTGGCGTGGGCCAGGCGGCCATCCTTCCAGGTCATCGCGACCTCGAAGGCTCCCCGGGCGCGCAATCCCGTCACGGACCCCTCCTGCCATTGCGGCGGCAGGGCGGGGAGGAGGTTGATCTCCCCCTCGTGGCTTTGCAGCAGCATTTCCGCCACGGCACCCGTGATGCCGAAGTTGCCGTCGATCTGCATTGGCGGATGCGTGCCAAAGAGATTCACGCAGGTGTTCCGCGCGGAGAAGAGGTTCTGGAACATCAAGTACGCTTGCGCGCCGTCATGCAGGCGGGCAAAGAGCGCGCAGCGCCACGCCAGCGACCATTCCCGCACATCCCCTTTGACGCCCCGGGCTTCCAGCGAAACTTTGGCCGCGGCGGCAAGCTCCGGCGTCCGGGCGATGCTGATCTGCCGCCCCGGATAGACCGCGAAGAGGTGCGAAGTGTGGCGATGGTGGTCCTTCGGCGAATCGAGTCCGCCCTCGCCTTTCTTATCCTTCATCCATTCAAGAAGCTGGCCCCAGCTTCCAATTCCCGGCGTGACGAGCTTCTCGCGCAGGGCCGCGATCTTGTCCCGGTACTCGCGATCCACACCCAGCGCGTCGCACGCCTCGACATAGTTGGTGAAAAGATCCCAAACGATCTCCTGGTTGTAGCTGACGCCATCTTCCTCCGGCCCATGCTCGGGGGACCAGCCGTTGGGCACAACGAGCCGCCCGTCCGGGAGCGCCTTGAGGTGGTCTTCCCAGAATTCGCAGACCTCCTTGAGGATCGGGTAGGCGGTCTCCTTGAGGTAGCGTTTGTCGCCGCTGAAGGCGTAGTGCTCCCAGAGGTGCAGGCCGTACCAGGCATTCGCCGTCTTGTCCCATTTCCAGGCCATCCCTCCGTGGATATTGTGCGAGGTGCGCAGGGCAAAGCCGCGCTCCGTCATCGTGCCCGAAGGGGTCTTGAGTTCGGGAGAGGCGGCGGAGGCTTTCCGCCACGGTTCGAGCTGGCTCTGGATGAGGTCGAAGAGCGGCAGATGGCACTCCGCGAGGTTCGTCGGCTCGGCGGGCCAGTAGTTCATCTGGATGTTGATGTTGGCGTGGTAGTCGCTGTGCCAGGCGGGATCGTTGCTGTCGTTCCAGAGGCCCTGCAAATTGGCGGGCAAGCCGCCGGGGCGCGAGCAGGAGATCATCAGGTAGCGGCCATACTGGAAGAGGAGGCGTTCGAGTTCGCGGTCGCCGTTTTTGGCGGCTTCGAGCTTGCGCTGGTCGGTGGGGAGCGCCCGCTGGGCTTCCGGGGCATCCCCGAGCTGGAGCGACACCCGGTTGAAGAGCGCCTGGAAATCGCGCTGGTGTTCGGCCTTGAGCGCGTCGAACGGCTTGGCGAGGGCTGCGGTGATCGTGCGGGAGACGCGCTCATGGGGATCTTCGCCCTGGTACTTCTTCGCGTAGTCCATGACGTAATTGGTCCCGGCGGCGAAGAAGACCGTCAGGCTGTCGCACCCCTGGAACTCGATTTTTCCCTCCGCGATGTGGACCTGGCCGCCCTGGTGTTGCACGGCCACCTGGGATTCATAGCGCAGCCCGTTCGGGAAGGAACCGGCGCTGAGCAGGCGATCCTTCGCGCCCGTGGTTTGGGCCTTGTGCCCATCCTGGAACTCGATGCTGCCGGTATAGCGGCCCGGCTTGTTGGCGGTGAGCCGCACGGCCAGCACTTGGGCCGGGGCGCTGCAAATGTATTCGCGGCGAAAGGTCACGCCGTCGGCCTGGTAGGTGAGATGGGCTGCCGCCTCCCCGATGTCGAGATCGCGCCGGTAATCGGCGGGGGCGGTTGCCCCGGGGAGGTTGATGAAGAGATTGCCGAGAGTCTGGTAGGCTCCCATCGTTTCGTATCGGCCAGAGCGGTTTTCGTCGCCGGTCCAGAGACTGTCTTCGTTGACGACGATCTGCTCGCGCGCGACCTGGCCCAGGATGAGCCCGCCGATCCGGCCATTGCCGATCGGCATTGCTTCGTAGAGGGGTTTGTTTGCGGGTTGTTTGTACCAGAGCACGAGGTCGCTGGCCTGGAGGCTCGGGAGGGTGAGCATGAGAGCGGCGGCGATGAGCCGGATGGACCGGATCGCACAAAGGGGGGAACGGTGCATGGCCGTTTTCTAAGTGAGCGCCCAGCGAAAAACAAGCCGGATTTGGCGGCGCGGGGTTGCTCTTCAGCCCGGGGTTACGACTGCGCGGAATGGCCGTCATGGACGCGGCGGGCAAATTCGGCAGCGGCGGCGCAGATCGCCTCGCCAACGCGCGCGGCGGGGGTGACGAACTTCGGCGTGAACCACGGGAAGAGCCCCACCAGATCGTGCGTCACCAGCACCTGCCCGTCGCACCCCTCGCCCGCGCCGATGCCGATGGTCGGGATGCGGAGTTGCGCGGAGAGTTCCCGCGCGAGGTCATGCTGGACGAGCTCCATCACCACCGCCAGCGCGCCCGCCTCCTCGACGGCGCGGGCGTCGGCGCGCAGCAGGGCGGCGGCTTCGTCCGTCTTCCCCTTGATCTTGTAGCCACCCTCTTCGCGCACATGCTGCGGGAGCATCCCGATATGGGCGACCACGGGGACGCCTCCCTGCACGAGAGCGCGGATCTGCGGCGCGCAGGCCACGCCGCCTTCGAGCTTCACCGCGTCGGCCCCCGCCGCGATCAGCAGCCGGGCGTTGACCACCGCCTGCTCCGGCGTTTCATACGTGGCGTACGGGAGATCGGCGACCAAGGCTGGCCGGAAGGCCGCCTTCGCCCCGGCATCCGCCGCGCCGCGCGCCACGGCGCGGGTGTGGTGCACCATCTCATCGAGCGTGACAAACGTGGTATCCGGGTAGCCGAGCACGACCATGCCGAGCGAATCGCCGACGAGCAGCAGGTCCACCCCCGCTTCGCCAAGGAGGCGGGCCGTGGGATAGTCGTACGCGGTCAGGACGGCCAGTTTGCGGCCTTCCGGCTTCGCGGCCCGGATGCGGGCGAGCCGATCTTCCGGGCGGGGATGAGCGGGGTCTTCAGGCATGGGGAAGGTTCTTCTTTCTACCGCCAATCCCGCTCCTGCGCAATCCGGCGGACGGCGGGAGCGGTGGGGAGCTTCGCGAGGAGCGCCGCGACACTTTCGCGCTGCCCGGGGAGAAGCAGGCCGGGCCGGAGGTCCGCCAGCGGCTCCAGCACGAAGCGGCGCGCGGCGATCCGGGGGTGGGGGAGGGCAAGCCCGTTGCGTTCCACGACCAGCTCCCCGGCATAGAGCAGGTCGAGGTCGAGCGTGCGCGGCGCGTTGCGGAGAGGGGGGCGCGGGAGCGGGCGGCCCAGGCTGCTTTCGATCCGCTGGAGCGCGGCGAGCAAGGCATCGGGCGTCCCCCTCCACTCGATCTCCATCACGGCGTTGAGGTACGGCGGCGAGCCGGGTTCGCAATCGACCGGCTCGGTTTCGTAGAGCGGCGAGGCGAGCGGCGGTTGCGCGCCTTC
>CAZYVL010000019.1:14826-31500 GCA_964651005.1 uncultured Chthoniobacteraceae bacterium
CCCGGGTGCGCTCGCCGACGATCCCCGCGCGCCCGTGCCGCACATCGTCGTTGTAAGAAAGCCCGCGCACGGCGGCGAGAATCTCCGCGAGCCGCTTGGCGGTGCCGCTCGGGGCGTCTTTCTTGAGCCGGTGATGCATCTCCACGACCTCCAGGTCGAACTCCGGGCCGAGAATTTCCGCCGCCTTCCGGGTGAGCCAGAAGAGGGTGTTCACGCCGACACTGAAGTTCGGGGCGAAGACGACCGGGATGCGCGCCGCCGCCGCGTGAATGGCGGCCACCTGCGCGTCGCTCTGGCCGGTGGTGCCGAGGACGAAGATTTTCCCCGCCTCGGCGCAGTCTGCGGCGAGCCGGTCGCTGAGGCTGTGGTGGCTGAAGTCGATCACCGCGTCGCAGCGCAACAGCGCGGCGGCGAAGTCGTCGCCTTCGTCGATGGTGTCGGAGAGCGTGGCATCGGGGTCTTCCTGGATGGCGGCCAGAACGGCCTGGCCCATCCGCCCCCTGGCGCCGTTGACGAGAATCCGGAGCGGGTTCATGAGAAAAGTCGGGGAGCGGAGATCACGCCGCCACCAGCTTGAGCGCGGCGGCGGTGGCGCGCAGTCGCGCGGCGTTTTCCGGGGTCATCTCGCAGAGCGGCAGGCGCAGCTCGGGGGCGACGCGCCCCTGCCATGCCAGGACGGTTTTGACCGGGACCGGGTTGGTTTCGAGGAAAAGATCGCGGAAGAGCGGATACCACCGCTCGTGATGTGCGCGGGCCGTGGCGTAGTCGCCCGAAAGCGCCGCCCGGGCAAGGGCGACGACCTCGGCGGGGATGATGTTCGAGGCGACGCTGATGACGCCGACGGCCCCCGTCGCCATGAACGGCAGGGTCAGGGCGTCGTCGCCCGAGAGGATTTCGAACGGCTCCGGCAGCGCCTGCCGAAGCTGGCTGATGCGGTCTACGCTCCCGCCCGCTTCCTTGATCGCGACGACGTTCGGGCACGCTTCCGCGAGGCGGCGCACGGTTTCCACCCCGATCTCGATGCCCGCGCGGCCGGGGATGCTGTAGAGGACGAGCGGAAGCTTCGTGGCCGTGGCAACGGCCTGGTAATGGCGGAAAAGCCCCTCCTGGGTCGGCTTGTTGTAGTAAGGGCAGACGAGCAGGGCGGCGTCGGCCCCGGCCTTTTCGGCCTCCACGGTGAGCGAGATCGCCTCCGCCGTCGAGTTGGAGCCGGTCCCGGCGATCACCTTGCAGCGCCCCTTGGCCCGCTGGACCGCGAGTTCCACCACGCGGGCGTGTTCCGCGTGGTTAAGGGTGGGGGACTCCCCCGTCGTGCCGACGGGAACAAGGCCGTCGATGCCGTTCTCGATCTGGAACTCGATGAGGCGCTCGAAGGCGGCTTCGTCGAAGCGGTTGTTTTGAAATGGCGTGACCAGCGCCGTATGGGCTCCTTCAAACATGAGGTGTGATGATGATTAACAGGCTTCGATTTGTCCCTCGAAAACGAAATCCGCCGGGCCGGTGAGGGTGACGTTGCGGAAGTTCTCCCCGTCGGTTTCGAAGCCGACGTGCAGCGTTTCGCCGCCGCGCACGCAGACGGCCACCGGGCTGGGTGCGCCGGTGGTCTTGTGGTAGAGCAGCGCCGTGGCGACGACGCCCGTGCCGCAGGCGAGGGTTTCCCCCTCCACGCCGCGTTCGTAGGTGCGGATGGCGACGCTCCCGGGCGCGGTCTCCCGGGCGAAGTTCACATTCGTGCCGCGCGGGGCAAAGGCGTCGTGGTAACGGACCGCCGCGCCGAGCGTCTGCACGGGGGTGTTCTCCAGGTCTTCCACAAACAGGACGGCGTGCGGCACGCCCGTGTTGAGGCAGTGCGCCGTGTAAACGGTTCCCTCCACGCCCAGCTCCAGCCCGGGGCGGAGGTCCGTCGGCTCGCTCATGGCGAGGCGGACATTGTTGCCCCCGACGAACGTGGCCGAAATGATCCCGGCGGGGGTCTCGAAGGAAATCGCGTCGCTCTCTCCGCTCTTCCCCGCCAGGCGACCGGCGTACCGCGCGAAGCAGCGCGCGCCGTTGCCGCACATCTCGGCCTCGCCGCCGTCGCGGTTGTAGTAGCGCATCCGGAAGTCGGCCCCATTCCGGGCTGCCTCCACGGCGATCAACCCGTCGGCCCCCACGCCCCGGTGCCGGTCGCAAACCCGGGCAATGGTCTCCTGGTCGAGCGAGCGGTTTCCGAGGCGGTTATCAACGAGAACAAAGTCGTTCCCCGCGCCGTTCATTTTGGTGAAATCGAGCATAAAAGCGAATGATCCTTCTATCATCCCGGGTTTTGCGGATCAACCGGATTCCCCGGCTCCGCCCCGGCTGCCGCCGCCCGCTGCCGTTTCTCCAGGAAAAACGCGCGCAAAAGCTGGCGGCATTCGTCGCCCCGGACCTCCCGGGTAAGCTCACACCGGTGGTTGAGCGCCGGGTTCTGCACGATGTTGAAGAGGCCGCCCGCCCCGCCCCCCTTCGGGTCGGCGCAGCCGAAAACGACCCGCGCGAACCGGACGTGGACAATCGCCCCCGCGCACATCGGGCACGGCTCCTTGGTGACGTAGAGCGTGCATTCGTTAAGCCGCCAGTCCCCCAGCACGCTCTCCGCCTGGGTAATGGCGAGCATCTCCGCGTGCGCGGTGGCGTCCTTGAGCGCCTCCACCTGGTTGAAGGCCCGGGCGATGATCTGCCCCCGGTGCGCGATGACCGCCCCGACGGGGACTTCCCCCGCGCTGTAAGCCCGGTGTGCCTGCCGGAGCGCCTCGCCCATAAAGTAGGCGTCGCTTTGGAGGTCGATGATTGGAGGCACGGGCATGGGCATGGGCAAGGGGAAAAGAGGAACGGAACAGGTACCACGTTTTCGCCGCGCCGGGAGGAAAAAATCGGGCGGCGGGGAGGGGGCCGGCCTCATTTTTGGCGTCTTTGCGATTCTTTTTGTTTGCTTTCCTCCGGGATTCGGTTCATTAAACCCGGCTCTTTTCCAAGCCAGAGGCCACGACATCCATGAATATCATCCAGACGATCGAAAAGGAGCAGATTAAGAGCGACGTAACCCCCTTCCGGGTAGGCGACAGCGTGAGGGTGCATACGCGCGTGGTTGAAGGCGACAAGGAGCGCATCCAGATTTTCACCGGCATCGTGATCGGGCGCAAGGGCACCGGCATCAATGCCTCCTTCACCGTCCGCCGCATCTCCTACGGCGAGGGCGTGGAGCGCGTTTTCCCGATTCATTCGCCGCGCGTGGCGAAGATCGAGGTGGAAAAAGCCGGGACCGCCCGCCGCGCCAAGCTCAACTACCTGCGCCAGCGCAAGGGCAAGCAGGCGATGGCCGTCCGCGAGAAGGCGATCTAGCCGATCGCCCGGTTTGGGCAGTCGGCGTGGTCGATTGATGGGTTTTTTGCCATGCGGTGTTCCCTCCGGCACGAGCGCGCGTTGCGCAAGGCGGGGGTGGAGATCATCGCGGGGATCGACGAAGCCGGGCGCGGGCCGCTGGCGGGGCCGGTAGTCGCCGCCGCCGTGATTCTGCCAGAGCGTTTCCGGCATAAAACGCTCACCGATTCCAAAAAGCTCTCCGCCGAAGCGCGCGAGGCGATCTACGCGGAACTGACCGCTGCCGGATCGCCCATCCGGTGGGCCGTGGCGGTCGTCGGGCACGAGGAGATCGACCGCCTCAACATCCTCCGGGCGACCCACCAGGCGATGCGCCAGGCCATCGCCGCCCTTTCCACCCTCTCCGAACTCGCCTGCCCGCCGCACCATGCGTTGATCGACGGGCTGCCCGTGCGCCCCTTTCCCATCCCGCAGACCGCGCTCGTCAAGGGGGACGCCGCCAGCTTTTCCATCGCGGCGGCCAGCGTCATCGCCAAGGTCACGCGCGACCGGATCATGGTCGAGATGGACGCGCTCTACCCCGACTACGCCTTTGCCCAGCATAAAGGCTATGGCACCCGGGAGCATCTTGATAGGCTGCGCCTTCATGGGCCTTCTCCGATCCATCGCCGCAGTTTTCTGCCGTGCCGCGACACGCAGATCGAATTGCTCTGAGCGCCCGGGCGGGAGCAACCCCCGGCGGGATCTCGGGCGGCTTGGCGAGCGGTTCGCCGCGCGGGCGCTGCGGCGCGCCGGGTACAAGGTTCTCTACCGCAACTACCGCGCCCCGGGCGGCGGCGAGGTCGATCTGGTCTGCCGCCACCGCGATACGCTGGTTTTCGTGGAGGTCAAAACGCGGAAATCGAACGCATTCGGCGCGCCGGCGGAAGCAGTGACGCCGCAGAAGCAGCGCCTGCTCGCGCGCGGCGCGCTCTCCTGGCTCAAGCTGCTTGATGAGCCGAAAGTCCATTTCCGGTTCGACATCGTGGAGGTCACCTTCGTCAACGGGAAGCCACGGGCTTCCATTCTCGAAAACGCCTTCCCGCTGCCGGAGCCGTACCGCTGGATTTGCTGAGAACAACAGGGCGGCGTTTACTTCCGCCCGCTCCGGGGCATCTTGATCGCCACCCCGCTCTCGCTTCCGCGCCCCGGCTTCCCGTTTTTCCCGTTCTTGCCGTTGGTCCGTGCCGCCCTCGGCGCTGCCGGCGTCCCGGCGGCGAGATGCTTGAAGAGCGTGAGCGCCTGCGCGACCACCTGGTCCATGTTGTAGTAGCGGTAGGTGGCGAGCCGCCCTGCGAAGTGGACACCCGGGGTGGCCCGCGCCAGATCCTGGTAGCGGCGGTAAAGCTCCGCGTTCTTCGGCTGCGGGATCGGGTAATACGGATCGCCCTCCGCCCGTGGGTGCTCGTAGACGATGCTCGTCTTCGCGTGCTGCTGCCCGGTGAGGTATTTGAACTCGGTGATCCGCGTGAAGGCGTGCTCGTTCGGGTAGTTGACCACCGGCGCGGTCTGGAAGAACTCCACATCGTGCGTCTCGTGGCGGAACTCCAGGCTGCGGTACGGGAGCTTGCCGAAACGGTGCTCGAAAAACTCGTCCACCGGCCCGGTGTAGATCATCTCCCCCCAGGAGATCGCGCCGCGAAGCTCGCGGTAGTCGGTGTTGAGCATCACCTTGATGTTCGGGTGATCGAGCAGATTCTCGAACATCCGCGTGTAGCCGAGCTTCGGCATCGCCTGGTAGGCGTCCGTGAAGTAACGGCTGTCGCGGTTGAGGCGCGTCGGCACGCGGGCCGTCACCTGCGCGTCGAGTTCCGACGGGTCAAGCCCCCACTGCTTGCGCGTGTAGCCCCGGAAGAATTTCTCGTAAAGCTCCCGCCCCACCTTGCCCACCACCACATCCTCGGAGGTGCGGATCGCCGCCCGCTTTTCCGCCACGGACTCGAAGAACGCCTCCAGCTCTCGCGCGTTGAGCCGCATCCCGTAGAGCGTGTTGATCGTGTCGAGGTTGATGGGGATCGGCACCAGCATCCCGTCCACGCTGGCGACCACGCGGTGTTCGTAGTGTCGCCACGCGGTGAACTGCCCGAGGTAGTCGAAAATCTCGCGCGAGGCGGTGTGGAAAATATGCGGCCCGTAGCGGTGGACAAGCAGCCCTTCGGCGTCGTGGCAGTCGTAGGCGTTCCCGGCGATGTGGTTGCGCCGGTCCACCAGCAGCACCCGCTTGCCGAGCTGCCGCGCCAGCCGTTCGGCCAGCACGCTCCCGGCGAAGCCCGCCCCGACCACCAGGTAGTCGAAAAGCGGCGTTTTCATGCGGCGGTGTCTGCGGCGAGTTCGTTCTTGGCGGCGAGCGCCTCGCGGATGTGCGCCTCCAGCTTGCGGACGATGGCCTCCCAGGAGTTGTGCCGCGCCAGTTCCACGCCCCGTTCGATCGCTTCGGCCCGGGGGTGCGCGACCGCCCGGCGGCAAAGCTCCACGAACTCCCCGTGCGAACGCGCGATCGCCACCACGCGGCTGAACTGGAGCGTCACATCCTCGACCGCCGAGGAGACGATCGGCCTGCGCGCCGCCATATACTCCAGTGCCTTGGTCGGGTTGATGTATTCGGTCGCCTCATTGAGCGCGAACGGCATCAGGCAGACATCGAACCGCTTCGCGTACGCGGGGAGCGCGCTGTAGTCGCGCCCGCCCAGCCAGTGGATGTTGGCGCGCCGGGGCAGCGTCGCCTCGTCCACCTTCGTGCACGGCCCGACGACGACGACGTGCCACTCCGGGTCGGCATCCGCGAGCGCGGCGATCAGCTCGTAGTCCATCCGTTCGTCCACCACGCCGAAGAAGCCGAGCACCGGCCCTTGCAGCCCCGCAATGTCCGCCGGGATCTCCGTCGCGGAGTCGTTCGCCTGGGCGAAGTGCTTCCCGTCCACGCCGCAGCCGTAGGCGTGGCAGTTCGAGTTCCAGGCCGCCTTGGCGCGGTGAATCTTCGGCCCTCCGGCGAACACCACGTCCGCGAGCGCGAGCAGCTCCCGCTCGCGGCGGACAAGCTCCGGCGGCGCGCCGCGAAACTGCGAGAGCTCGTCCATGCAGTCATACACAATGGCAGCCTCGTCCATCTTTCCGGCGAACGCCCGTACGGCCATCGGATCGTAAAACCATTGCACCGGGTTGGCGAACTCCCGGCCGAGCGGCCCCGCCAGCATCTGCTGCACGAGCCGCCGCCGCTGCTTGTCGAGCCACGCGGTGTCGCGCGCCTGCCTTTTTGGAAGGCACGATTGCAGCACCATGATGTTCGGAAACGCGGAAACATCGCGCAGGATCGAGCGCGGCCCGTCGGAGTCGTCGATGCGCGGCTCCTCCACGAAGAGAATCCGGTGGCGGCGCGAGAGCCGCGAGAGAAACTGCTGCGGGCGCTGCCATACCCAATCCCACCCGAGATGCGAGTGCACGATGATCGGGAAATCGCGGCTCTCCTCCGTCACCCGCGCGGGCCGCCCCCTGCCCTCGCCCTGTTCGTTGGGATGAGTCTTCATACTCCTTCGAATCGCTGATCCCCGATGAGTTGGCCTTCGGGGATTCCCTGTCGAATCCGGCGCGGCTCGGCACGCCGACCACGCCACGATCAGAGGAGCGCCACGGGTCCATTCCCCGTCCGATGCCCGAAACCTTTGAGCGCCCGATTGCAAACGCGCCGTACGCTCTGTTTGCGCTCTTTTTGGCAGCCATGTCTCACCGTTTCCATTATCCCCGCCCGGAATATCCCCGCCCGGAAAAGCAGCGCGGGCTCATCGAAGGAATCGACTGGATCAACCTCAACGGCCCGTGGCAGTTCCGGTTCGACCCGGAGCGGCGCGGGCTGCGGGAGAACTGGTTTGACGAGCACGAGGCGTGGCACGAGCAGATCATCGTCCCGTTCTGCTGGGAGTCGCTCGCGGCCTGGGGCCAGGGGAACGCGGCGAGCAATGAGAATTATTACTCCACGCGCATCTTCGTGAACCCGCTGGAGGTCACGCGCGCCAACCACCGCACGGCGCGCCGCTTCGAGGTCGGCTGGTACCGGCGCGAAATCACGGTGCCCCGGGAGTGGCTCGACGGGCGGCGCATCCTGCTCCACGTCGGCGCGGCGGATTTTTTCACCGACTGCTGGTGCAACGGCGTCGCGCTCGGGCGGCACGAAGGGGGGTACACACCGTTCGAGTTCGACCTCACCGACGCGCTCCGGGACCGGCACGGCGTCGTGGTCTTCCGCGTCGAAGACCCGATGGATAACCACGAGCAGCCCGTCGGCAAACAGTGGCAATGGTACACGACAGTCAGCGGCATCTGGCAGACCGTTTTCCTGGAGCCGCGCGCGCCCGCCTATATCGAGCACTTCAAGATCGCCACGGAGATCTCCGCAGGCACGGTCGCCTTCGACTTCGCGTGCCGGGAGGCCGGGGAGGGCACGCCGCTGACGTTGCGGATTACCTCTCCCTCCGGCGAGCTGATCGAGGGGGAAACCACCGTCGCCGACGGGCGCGCGCGGTTCGAAACGCGGATTTTCCCCGTGGAACTCTGGGAGCCGGACACGCCGCACCTCTACCGCGTTGTGCTCCGGCTCCGGGGCGCGGAGTCCGCCCCCGACGACGTGGTGCGGACCTACTTCGGGATGCGCGAGATCACCACCTCCCCGGTGGAGAAGCCGGGCGCGCCCTCCGCGCTCTGCCTCAATAACCGGCCCATCTACCTGCGCGGCGCGCTCTACCAGTCGTACTACCCCGACGGCATTTACACCGCCGGGGATGCCCAGACGCTGCGCGACGACATCGCCGTTGCGAAAAAGGCCGGGTTTCAGTTTCTGCGCATCCACCTCAAGCTCGACGACCCGCTCTTTCTCTACTACGCCGATACGATGGGCATCCTGCTCATGCAGGATTTCCCCAACTTCGGCGAGGGGGGCGACACGCCGCTGGGCCGTCGCCGCTTCGAAGGGACGCTGCGCGAGGGCATCCGCCGCGACCGCAACCACCCGTCGCTGATCGCCTGGTGCCTTTTCAACGAGACATGGGGCTTCGGCGGGCAAGTGGAACTCGTCAAGCACTTCGGCCCGAACGCGCACGCCCTGCTGACGGAGAAAACCGGCCTGCTCATCGAGAACCGGAGCGCGCAGCAGTGGGTGCAGCAGATGTGGGAGCTGGCCAAGTCGCTCGACGATTCCCGGCTCGTGGAGGACATGAGCGTGGTCCACTGGGAACACCTGCACTACTACGCGCACGGCGACACCGACATCAACTCTTGGCACTTCTACATCGCCGACTACGCCAAGGCGAAAGCGCACATCGAAGGGGTTGTCGAGCAGACCTACTCCGGCTCCCGCTTCAACTACGAGGAGGGATACGCGCAGGGGCACCAGCCGCTCATCAATAGCGAATTCGGCGGCGTCGGCGCGCTCGATGGCGACCGGGACATCTCCTGGAGCTTCAAGTTCCTCACCAACGAACTGCGGCGACACGCCACCCTCTCCGCCTACGTCTTCACGGAACTGCACGACGTGGAGTGGGAATACAACGGGTTCCTGAACTACGACCGCACCGCCAAGGAGTTCGGCTACGACCCGAACCTCGTCAACCAGGGCGACGTGCTCCCCATCGACGCACCGCCGATCGAACAGTGTCGCCCCGGGGAGAAGAAGCGGATCGAGGTTTATGCTTCGCACTACTCCCGCCACCACCCCGCGAGCGTGACCTTCCACTGGCGGCTGAGCGGCATCGACGGGCTGGGGCGCGTGGTGCAGGATCTCGACTCCGGGCGCAAGCCGATCGCCTTCCGGCATCATCGCGTCGAGCTGGCCGATGTCGTGGAGTTCACGCTGCCCGACACGCTGATGCTCTGCACGCTCTGGGTGCACGCCATCTCCGACGAGGGGGCGATGCTGGCGACCAATTTCGTGCAGTTCTTCGTCTTCCCCGGGGAACTGGTCTTGCGCGAGGCGAAGCCGGGCAGCGTCGTGTTGCGGGCCGCCGCAGCGGATTGGGCGCGCGCCGAATGGAGCGGAGAGATCTGCTCGCGCGAGGAGGCGTCCGCGCGGGGGCTTTGCTACGCCTTCGGGCACGGGTTTTTCGAATGGGATCTGGCGCTCTCGCGCGAGGAACTGGCCCGCGCCCGGCGGCTGCGCCTGCTCTGCGAAGCCTCCGCGCGCCGGATGGACTTTCCGCAGACCGACTCGCAACGCTACCCGACCACCTTCGAGGTGCTCGTCAACGGTGTGCGCGTCCACCACGCCATCCTCCCCGACCACCCGCACGACAGCCGGGGGGCGCTCTCCTACCTCGGCGGCGGCCCCGGCGGCTACGGCTACCTGATGGAAATCCTGGCCGAAGGGGAGCTTCTCCACGCCATCCGCGAGCAGGCCACCGACGGCACGCTGCGTATCCGCTGCGGCGTCCCCGCCAGCGCCCGGGTGCGCGGCGGGCTCTCGATCTACGGGGCGCGGAGCGGCCGCTTCCCGACCACGCTCACGGCGATTGCCGAGTGGTAGGATGCCGGTGGACTTTCCCGGAAGTGGGGCGATATTGCGCCAAGCAGCCTCGCCGGGGTCGCGGGGCGATTCAGTCCTTGGAGGCTCAAGTAGATGAAAAACTCCCGACAGAACCCGCTTTGCGGACTCCTCTCGCCCGCCGGAAGAAGGAGCCGGGGCCGCGACCGCAACGGGAGGGCTGGCCCGCCTTCTGCTTCGTACGGCTGCCCCAGCTTTTTCCCCCTCTGACATCATGGCCGTCCAATTCGAGAATGAAGTGATTGTGCCCGTCGGTTCCAGCGTGCTCGACGGGGAGTTGCAGATCCCCCGGGACGCGAAGGGGCTGGTCCTTTTCGCCCACGGCAGCGGCAGCAGCCGCCTGAGCCCGCGCAACCAGTTTGTGGCGCGCACCTTGAGGGAGGCGGGCCTTGGGACGCTCCTCTTCGACCTGCTCACGCGCGAGGAGGAGGTGATCGACTCGTTTACCCGGCATCTCCGCTTCGACATCGCGCTGCTGGCGGAACGGCTCACCGGGGCGATGCGCTGGGTGGCCTCCGTGGAGGCGGCGCGCGGGTTGAAGAGAGGGTTCTTCGGCTCCAGCACCGGGGGAGGGGCCGCCCTTGTGGCTGCCGCGCAACTCGGCGACGCCGTGGGCGCCGTCGTCTCGCGGGGCGGACGCCCGGACCTCGCCTCCGCGTGGCTGCCGAAGGTGCAATGCCCGACGCTGCTGCTGGTCGGGGAGCTGGACCCGGTGGTGATCGACCTCAACCGCACGGCGATGGACCGGATGAACTGCCTGCGGGAGCTGCGGCTCATCCCCGACGCGACGCATCTCTTTGATGAACCGGGCACCCTGGAGAGGGTGGCGCGCGAGGCGGCGGCCTGGTTCAGCCAATATCTGGAAGGCGGAGAGTAGGCGAGCGGGGGCCGGAAACCGGAGAAAGCCCGGAAAGCCCGGAAAGCTCAGAAAGCCTTTGGCCCCCGTGGCGGGCGATGGCAGAATGAGCCCTCCTTTCTCTCCTTTCTCTCTCCGATTACTCCCGATGGCTTCCTCCTGCCCCAAAACAATCCTCTTTCTCTTCGACATCGACGGCACCCTGATGACCTCCGGCGGCGCCGGGGAACACGCGCTCCGGCTCGCCGTGCGCGACCGGTTTGGCGGCGGTGCGGACGGGGCTGATGAACTGGAGGGGATCGAAATCGCCGGACGCACCGACCGTGGCATCGTGGAGAGGCTTTTCCGTAAATTCGGCGCGGAGCCGGACGCGGCGGAGGTGGAGCGTTTTCTGGAGAGCTACCTGGCCCATCTCGCCACCGAGCTTCCGTTGCGGCAGGGGCGGCTGCTCCCCGGTATCCCGGAGTTACTGGAGGCGCTCCGGGCGAGGCCGGAGGCGGCCCTTGCCCTGTTGACGGGCAATCTCGCGCGCGGAGCGCGGCTCAAGCTGCTGCACTACGGCGTCTGGAGCTACTTCGAGTTCGGCGCGTATGCCGACGACCATGCGGATCGCAACCACCTCGGCCCCGTCGCCCGCGCCCGCGCCCGGGAGCGGCACGGCGTGGAGTTCCCGCCGGAGCGGATTTTCGTCCTCGGCGACACGGAGCACGACATCGCCTGTGGCCGGGCCATCGGGGCGAGGACGGTCGCCGTCGCCACCGGCTCCACGCCCCGGGAGACGCTCGCCCGGCACCAGCCGGATTTCCTTTTCGACGATCTTTCCGATGTCGCGCGGGTGCTCGGTTTGCTCCTGCCGTGAAGGGAGAGCGGGGTTTGTGGAGGGGTGTTTTAGGGCTTGTTTTGGGGTTGTCAGGAGGGGTGAAATCCATTAATCCTCCAGCGTCTTTATGAAGCGACTCCTTGTTCTCCCGCTGTTGCCCTGCGTCTTCCTCTCCGCGTGTCGTACCCTTCAGGACAGGGAGCGCCCTTCCGTGCAATATGGTCGCTTCGGGCATCAGGGCGAGATCACCTATCAGGATGACGAAGAGGTGCTCAACGCCGCCCCCACGCCCGCGCCGGCGGCTCCCGCCGAGACCGTCGCCCCGCAGCCGGTGCCGCAGCCGCCCGTGCAGCGCCCGGTCCCGCCCCCCGTGGTCAGACATGGAGATCTCCCTTATGGGATCAAGATTCCGGGGAGAAAAGGGGAGGTTTTCAGCCCCTACGCCCCGAATGCCGGGAGGGTGAGCGTGATCGGCCTTCCGACCGGCGTGGAGGTGCGTTGCCCGTACACGAACAAGATCTTTCTGGTTCCCTGAAGCCTTTCGCGATTTCCGGGAAGCCCCGGGGAGCCATTCCCCGCGGCGAGGGAGGCGCGCCGTGTTGCCCGTGTTGCCTTTGCCTCCGGCTTGAGGGGAGAAGGGGGATGCGTGCCCCTTTTTATTCTTTTCCTCCTTCTCACCCCTTCCCAGGTTTTCACTTCCGGATTCCCCTGGCATGAACCAACTCGCCATTCTCGGCCCCGGCCTGCTGGGCGGTTCGCTCGCCCTGGCGGTTCGTGCCCGGCTGCCCTCCTGCCGGATCGCTCTCTGGGCGCGGCGGGCGGAGGCGGTGGCGGAAGCCCGCGCGGCGGGGATCGCGGATTTCGTTTCCGACGATCTCGCCGCCGTGGTCGCGGGGGCGGATGGGGTGGTTCTTTGCCTCCCCGTGGAGGCGATGCCCGCCGTGGCCGCGCGGATCGCCCCGCTGATCGCTCCGGACACCCTTGTCACCGATGTCGGGAGTGTGAAGGGGGCGGTGGTGGACACGCTCGCGCCAATTTTCCGGCAACGGGGCCGCTTCGTTGGCAGCCACCCGATGGCTGGTTCCGAACAGAGCGGGCTGTGCGCCGCCCGGGCGGATCTTTACGAAGGGGCTCTCTGCATCGTCACGCCGCACGACGGGGTTCACCCCGCAGCGGTCGGGGAGGCGACGCGCTTCTGGGAGCAGGTCGGCTGCCGCGTCCAAACGCTCTCTCCGGCGGAGCACGACCGGAAGATCGGGCTGGTGAGCCACCTGCCGCACCTCCTCGCCGCCGCGCTCGTCGATTTCGTTTGCGCCGAGGATGCGGATTCGCTCAACTTCTGCGGCAACGGATTCCGCGACGCCACGCGCATCGCCGCCGGCTCCGCCGCCATGTGGACGGGGATTTTCGCCGCCAACCGGACGGCGCTGAGCGGGGAACTGGAGCGGCTTGTGGGACGGCTGCGCGCGCTTTCGGAAGACCTCGCCTCCGGCGACGACTTGAAAATGCACGACTTCCTCGCCAGAGCCAGAACGGCGCGGGAGCGGCTCAACCGCAAAAACAACGAACAGGGTAGCCAATCATAATGGGTAGCTGGAAAATTGAACGCGCACCGTCGATCCAGGCGGAAATCACCGTCCCGGGCGACAAGAGCATCTCGCATCGCGCCGTGATCCTGGCGGGGCTGGCCAATGGCCGCTGTGTCATCACTGGGTTCCTGCCGAGCGAGGATTGTCAATGCACGGTTGACGCCATGCGCGCGCTCGGCGTCGAGATCGACCAGCCCGAGCCGACCACGCTCATCGTCCGGGGCCGGGGCGGGCGCTTTCACCCCCCGGAGGCCGACATCGACTGCGGCAACTCCGGCACCGCCATGCGGCTGCTCTCCGGCGTGCTCGCCGCGCAGCCGTTTTCCTCCCGGCTCGTGGGCGACGCCTCGCTCTCCCGGCGGCCGATGAAGCGGATCATCGAGCCGCTCTCGCAAATGGGCGCGCGGCTTTCCGCCGAGGGGCCAAACAGCGCGCCGCCGCTGCGGATCGAGGGGGGGCGGCTCTCCCCGCTCGATTACCGTTCGCCCGTCGCCAGCGCGCAGGTCAAAAGCGCGGTGTTGCTCGCCGGGCTTTTTGCCGAAGGAAAAACGACCGTCACCGAACCCGAGCAGAGCCGCAACCACACGGAGCGGATGCTCGGCTGGTTCCAGATCCCGCCGAAGCAGGAGGGCCGCAGCGTTTCCGTCTACGGCCCGGCGGTGCCCGAATCGCGCGATTTTTATGTGCCCGGCGACATCTCCAGCGCCGCGTTCTGGCTGGTCGCCGCTGCCGCGCAGCCGCACAGCCGCCTGCTGGTGAAGAAAGTCGGCCTCAACCCGACGCGCACCGGCGTGCTCGACGTGCTGGTGCGCATGGGCGCGCAGGTGCGTGAGATCGTCGAGGTGGAGGAGGGCGAGCCGTACGGCGCGGTGGAGATTCTCGGCGGCCCGGCCAACCGCCTCAAGGGGACGGAAATCCGGGGCCGGGAGATCCCCAACGTCATCGACGAACTGCCGATCCTCGCCGTCGCCGGGGCGCTCGCACAGGGCGTGACCGTCATTGCCGACGCGGCGGAACTCCGCGTCAAGGAGACCGACCGCCTCGCCGCCATCGCCACGAACCTGCGCGCAATGGGCGTGCAGGTCTCGGAAACCGATGACGGGCTGGAGATTTACGGCGGCGCGCCGCTCCACGGGGCGACGCTTTCAAGCTACGGCGATCACCGGATCGCGATGGCCTTCGCCGTGGCCGGGATGTTCGCGGAGGGAACGACTCACATCGAGGATGTCGAGTGCGTCGCCACGTCGTACCCCGGCTTTTACGAAACCTTCACCCAGATGACCCTCCCCCGCGAGCGGCCTTCCGCCGCCGCTCCGCCCCCCTCCCGCTAAACCCGTGAGCGCCTCCTCTTCGCTTCCGCAAGGCTCCGGGGCCGATCTGCGCAACCACCGCGTGGTCGCCATCGACGGCCCCGCCGCCTCTGGCAAAAGCAGCGTCGCCCGCGTGCTGGCGCGGCGGCTCGGGGTGCTCTACGTCAACACCGGCGCGATGTACCGCGCCGTCGCCTGGCTGGCGCTCCGGCGCGGCGTCGATCCGCGCGACCCCGGGGCCGTTGCCGCCGCGCTCGGTGCGGCGCGGCTGGAGTGCGGCGTCAGCGAGGGGGAAGGCACGCTGCGGCTCGATGGCGAAGACCCCGGCCCCGGCCTGAACGCCCCGGAGGTGAACGCCACCGTCTCGCTCGTCGCCGCCATCCCCGCCGTGCGCGCGGAACTCGTCGCCCGGCAGCGCGATTACGCCCGGGAGTGCGACCTGGTGATGGAAGGGCGCGACATCGGCACGGTCGTCTTTCCGCAAACGCCGTACAAATTTTACATCGACGCCTCGCCGGAAGTGCGCGCCCGACGCCGGGCCGCGCAAGGCTTCCAGGACGACCCCGCCGCCCGCGACCGGATCGACTCTTCGCGCGCCGACTCGCCGCTGAAGATCGCCCCCGGGGCGGAGGTCATCGACAGCTCCGCGCTGACGGTGGAAGGGGTGGTGGACGAGGTGATCCGCCGTTTGAACCAGCACGGATTTGTCTCGGGCCGATGAACGTCTGCTACCAGGCCGGATACCATCTTTTCAAGTTCCTCGGGAGCCTCTTTTTCTCGTTCCGCGTGGTGCACCCGGAGCGGATCGTCGAGGAAGGCCCGGCCATCCTGGCGATGAACCACCAGAGCTTTCTCGATCCGCCGCTGGCGGGGATCTGCGCGCGGCGGGAGCTGCACTTTCTGGCCCGGCGCAGCCTGTTGCGCTGGCCGGTGCTCGGCGGGCTGATGCCGAAGGTCAACGTCATCCCGGTGGAACGCTCCGGCGGCGACCGCACGGCGCTCAAGACGCTCATCCGCACCGTGCGCGCCGGGGAGGGCGTCGTTCTTTTCCCCGAAGGGACGCGGACGCGCACCGGCGCGCTCCAGCCCGCCCAGCCCGGGATCGGCCTGGTGATCGCCAAAACGCTCGCGCCCGTCGTGCCGATGCGCATTTTCGGCGCGTTCGAGGCGCTCCCCCGGAGCGGCAAGGCGTTCCACGCCACGCCGATCACCATCGTCGTCGGGGAGCCGATCCGCTTCACGCAAGCCGACCTGGAAGGAGCGTCGGGAGCGGAGCTTTACCAGCGATTGGGCGACCGCGTGATGGCCGCCATCGCCGCCATCGAGCTGGAGTAGCGCCAAGCGAGCGCGAGCCTGATGAAAATTCTTGAGTCTGCCGGGTCGCTCACGTACGTCTAAACCGATCTATGAAACTCCTCCAAGACAAAGTGATTCTGGTGACGGGCGGCTCGGACGGGATCGGGTGGGACTGTGCGCAGGCGTACGTGGCGGAGGGGGCGAAGGTGATCGTCGCGGCGCGTTCCGTGGCGAAGGTCGAACGTGCGGCGCTCGAACTCGGCGCGGGCCATCTCGGCATCCCGTGCGATGTCTCCAGCGAG
This sequence comes from uncultured Chthoniobacteraceae bacterium, assembly GCA_964651005.1. GTDB lineage: Bacteria > Verrucomicrobiota > Verrucomicrobiia > Chthoniobacterales > Chthoniobacteraceae > DATMFV01. The sequence continues at coordinate 30,907 of CAZYVL010000019.1, forward strand.
GAGGCGGTCGCGAAAGCGATCAAGCAGATCCTCGATTGCTACGGCAGGCTCGACGCGATCCACAACAACGCGGGCATTGCCACGCCGAGCAAGCCGCTGCACGAAACGACGGCGGAAGAGTGGGACAGCCTTTTTTCCATCAACATCAAGAGCGTCCTGCACACCACGCGGCACGGCTTCGCGGCGCTCAAGGCGAGCCGGGGGTCGATCCTCAACACGTCGAGCCTCGTCGGCGTGATCGGCCAGGAAAACCACGCCGCTTACACGGCCACGAAGGGAGCGATGAACACGCTCACCAAGTCGATGGCGCTCGACTACGCGAAGGACGGCATCCGCGTCAACGCCGTCTGCCCCGCCGGAACATGGACGCCGATGCTGCGCCAGTGGGCCCAGGAACAGCCGAACCCGGAGCGCATCAACCAGTATCTCGACGACATTCATCCGCTGGGCTACTGCCCGGAAGGCGACGTGATCGCGGACGCCAGCGTCTTCCTCCTCTCCGACAAGGCCCGCTTCGTGACCGGGCACATCATGCACGTCAGCGGCGGGGCCGAAATCGGCTACCGGCGGGTCGATTGAAGCTGAAAGCGGCTT
>CAZYVL010000020.1:0-11791 GCA_964651005.1 uncultured Chthoniobacteraceae bacterium
GCGGCATGCGCGGCGATTTTATAGGTTACCACGCCGACTTTGACGTCGTCGCGGTCGGGCAGCCCCAGATGTTCCTTCGGCGTGACGTAGCACAGCATGGCGGTGCCGAACCAGCCGATCATCGCCGCGCCGATGGCGCTGGTGATGTGGTCGTAGCCGGGGGCAACGTCGGTCGTGAGCGGCCCGAGCGTGTAGAAGGGAGCCTCGTGGCACCACTCGAGCTGCTTCTCCATGTTCTCGTGAATGAGGTGCATCGGGACATGGCCCGGCCCTTCGTTCATCACCTGCACGCCGCGTTCCCAGGCGCGGCGGGTCAGCTCGCCCTGCGTCTGGAGTTCGCCGAACTGCGCCTCGTCATTGGCATCCGCGATGGAGCCGGGGCGCAGGCCGTCGCCGATGGAGAAGCTCACGTCGTAGGCGGCCATGAGTTCGCAAATCTCGTCCCAGTGCGTGTAGAGGAAGTTCTCCTTGTGGTGGGCGAGGCACCACTTCGCCATGATGCTCCCGCCCCGGCTGACGATGCCGGTGGCGCGGCGCGCCGTGAGCGGGACGAAGCGGAGCAGCACCCCGGCGTGGATGGTGAAGTAATCGACCCCCTGCTCGCACTGCTCAATCAAGGTATCGCGGTAAATCTCCCAGGTCAGTTCCTCGGCGCGGCCGCCGACTTTTTCGAGCGCCTGGTAGATCGGCACGGTGCCGATCGGCACGGGCGAGTTGCGCAAGATCCATTCGCGCGTGGCGTGGATGTTCTTGCCGGTGGAGAGGTCCATCACCGTGTCCGCGCCCCATTTCGTGGCCCAGCGCATTTTCTCCACCTCTTCCTCGATGCCGGAGGCGACGGCGGAGTTGCCGATGTTGGCGTTGATCTTCACCAGGAAGTTGCGCCCGATCACCATCGGCTCCAGCTCCGGGTGGTTGATGTTGGCGGGGATGATGGCGCGGCCCCGGGCGACTTCATCGCGCACGAACTCGGGGGTGATGAACTTCTGCATCGCCTGCGGGAACCGGGAGAAGACACCGGGCGCGTCGGCGCGGCCTTCCGTCCCCCGGTGCTGATGCGTGAGCGCGCTGCGGGTCTCCCGCTCGGAAAGACGGTCGCGCAGCGCCTCCAGCCCCTGGTTTTCGCGCAGCGCGATGTATTCCATCTCCGGCGTGACGATCCCCTGCCGCGCGTACCAGAGCTGGGAGACGGGGTGGCCCGCCGAGGCGCGCAGCGGGCGGCGGCGCAGCCCGGGGAACTCCACGAGCCGGTTGCGCTCGGCCTGGCTGGCGTATTGCGCGTGCTTGCCGGAAAGATAGCCGTCGTCCATCGGCTGCACGGGGCGGCCTTCGTACGGCTCCACGTCGCCGCGCGCTTTGATCCACGCCTCCCGCACGGCGGGCAGCCCGCGCGTCACGTCGCCGTGAAAATCGGGATCGCCCCATGCGCCCGAGCAGTCGTAGACCCGCACCGGCGCGTTCTCCTCCACGCGGCCATCGGCAGTGTTTGTGGGCGAAAGCGCGATCTCCCGCATCGGCACGCGGATCTCCGGGTGGAGCACGCCGGGGAGATAGACACGCTTGCTGCGCGGGAACGATCCGTCGCCGGAAGGCGGGAACTCAGGAGAATCTTTCGGTGCGATCATAAAGAAAACGGGTGGGACGACGAATGAAACGATGTGGGAAACGACGTGGGAAACAAAGAAGCCATGCCTGGGATAAGCATGGCATGGCTGGTCGCTTCGCTCCCTGCGGCGGCATGACCCGCATCAGGTTCAAAGGGTCTGCCCGGAGGCGGCGGCTGGTCAGGAGAACCGAAAACGGTCCCCCTCCCTTGCGCAACGCCCGGACACTCTCAGCCAGCGGCTCCCCTGCTTGTCGGCGCCAAAGATAACGGTTTTGGGGCGAGCGTCAATGCGGTTAACCCCCTCGTGGCGCAGCGCGGCGCGTGAACTCAGTGCTCCGGCGGCTTTTCCCAGATGGAGAACCCCTGGAGGGAGGCGGGGGGGCGGACGGGGTGGTATCGCTCCCGGGCGAGCATCCGGGCGACGACGCTGTGGTTGTCGTACACATCGGGGCGGCTGTAGACCACCAGGCTGGGCTGGGAGGCGGGGAGGCTCTCGGGATTGGCAAGCACGAGCGCCCCGGATGCCGCCCCCTCTTCGCGCAGCGGAAGACGGTAATACGCCGCCCCGGCGGGGTCCGCGAGCCACCAGACCTCCCGGCCTGCGTCGAGCGCCCGGCGCGCCATCGCGGCGGCCTCCCGGTAGTCGTCCCGCCGGTGGCGGGCTGCCGTGCGAAGCTCCAGCGCCGAGGCCGCCCAGCAGAGAAAAAACCCGACGACCACCAGCCTCCCCCACCCCAAACCCAAACCTTGGCTCCGGCGCTCCCATAGCTCCCGAATGCCACATGCCAGAACCGGCAGAAGCAGCGCGAGCCCCGGGGTGAAGTGCCGTCCGGTGGTCCGCAAGCCGCTGTAAAACCCGAGCGCCACGACAGCGACCACCGGGAGGGCGAAAAGCGCGGCCCCCGCGCCGAGCCGCCGCCACCCCATCTCCCTGGCCAGGCACCGGACGCCCGCGACGGCCACCGCCGCTAACGTCAACGCCAGCAACCCGAGCGGCAGGAGAAACGGCAACGACCCCAGAGCCGCGACCCCCGTGCCGCGCAGCGCCGCGCGCCCCGGCCCCAGACCGGCGAAGCCGAGCAGTTCGTACGGCGCGAAAAGAAGGCTCGCGAGCGACCCCGGCTCCGGGCTGGAGGCGCGCGCCCCGTGGAGAAAGCTCCAGAACGCGAGAACCAGAAGCCCCGCTGCGGGAAGCACGGCGCTCCCGAGCATCTCCCACGGAACGCGGGGGCGCGGCTTCGCCCTCGCCACAAGAACAACCGCCGCCAGCGTCGCCGCGCCGACCCACGGGATCGCCGCCGACGAGGCCGCGAGAGCGACCACCACCCCAAGGCCGAAAAGATGGAACCACCCCCGGCTCCACCCCGCCGCTCCCCCCCGGACCAGGGCCGCCGCCATCAGGCTGCTGCCGCAGAAAAGCATCATGTAAGGCCGCAGCTCTCCCGCGTAGTACCAGAGAAAGGGACTCAGCCCGAGGCAGAGCGCCATCGCGGCGCGAAACCGGCGCGGCAGCGCGGCCACCCAGACGAAGAGGCTCGCCAGGAACCACGGGTAGTTGTTGAGCCGCAACGCCCACTCGCCCCCGCCCGCGAGCTTCTCCCACACCCAGAGCTGGAAGAGATAGCCCGCAAGCTGCACGTCGGAGGGAATCCCGAGGAGCGTCCGCCACCACCCGGCGACATCCGGGGCCATCGCCACGACGGCGCTGTGCGCCTCGTCGATCCAGAGGCTCTCCCCGCCGATCGCCACCAACCCAAGCAGCGCCGCCAAGCAGAGCGCGAGCAGGACGCCCCGGCCCGCCGCGCGTTCTCCGCGCGCCGGGGGTGGAGAGTGAACCGGGGGTTTCATGGTCGGGAATCTAGCGGTGCCGGGAAGGTCTGTCGATTCCGCGCCTTTCTCCAGCGGAGACTTTCAGCTTGCACCGGCCCGGCCCAACGGGAAACCATCGCCGGACTTTCCCCCCCAATCTCCGGGGGTGTGTTCGCGAATCAAAAAGCCATGCCAGCGCCGGATGCGAAAACCGTGGAAGAAATCTCCCGTCTGCTCGGTGAGGCCCGTTCTCTTTCCGCGTGGGAAGTGGCCTCCGCGCTCGATCCCCTGGCACGCTGGGAGGGATTTCAGGCGCGGGACACCGCCGCGCGGCTCGCCGGGGAACTTGGCAATTCCCGCCTCCGCGATGCGCTTCGCTCGATCAACGCCCGCCGGTATCCCGCCAACGATGTCGCCTTTCTGCACGGCCTTTTCTCGGGAATCTCCCGCCGGGGGCCGATGGCAACCCTGGAGCGGATCGAGGCGCGGCTGGCCGCCGGGGGACCGGCCGAGGCGACGGACCGCGCCGATCTGCTGGCCTTCAAAGGCGGGCTTCTCGGGCGGCTGCACGATTTCGAACCGGCTTATCGCGCCATCGACGAAGCCATCGCGCTTCTCCCCGGCGGCCCCGGTGGTTATTGGCCGCGCGTGCAACGGTCGGTGGTGCTCGAATTCGAAGATCGCTACGAGGAGGCGTTGGAAACGGCGCGCGAGGCGGTGCAATGCGCCCCGCTCAAGTCCTCTGCGGTTCTCCAGCTCGTGGACTGCCTCATTCACCGTGGCCTCGATGACGAGGCGATTGCGGTGCTGGAGAGCAGCCATCGGCAAAGCGAGTCCCCTGCGTTCGCGATCCGTCTGGTTCATCTTTTCAGCGAGCGGGAAGACCACGCGCGGGCGCTCGCCTTTCTGGACGAGTTCGACCGCCGCAGCCCCCTGATGGACAAGCGCAACAGGGACTGGAGCAACCGGCGGCGGGGCGATTTTCTTTACATGGCGGGCGATTTCGAAGGGGCGCTGGCGCACTTCGAACGGACGACCGAAGACAGCTATCACACCCGGGTCGCCAAAAAAATGCGGCGTTCAGGGGCTTTGGCAAAGGGGCGCAAACGCCTGAATGTCCCGTTCACCCGGCAGCACGACGTGACGTGCGCCCCGGCCACGCTCGCCTCGCTGGCCGCCTACTGGGGAATGGAATTCGACCACCTCGCCATCGCGGACGCGATCTGCTACGACGGAACTCCTTGGCACAAGGAGCGCGCCTGGGCCGAGTCGCACGGCTTTTGCGCCACGGAGTTCCGCCTGACCCACGCAATCGCCGTGGCGCTGATCGACCGGGGCATCCCGTTCACGCTGACCACGGAATCGATCTCCAGCGGGCATCTTCAGGCGTGCATCGGCTACGACGACCGGCAGGAGATCTTGTTGCTTCGCGATCCCACGGAGCGGCATTTCGGAGAAATCATCCTGGAGGGGCTTGTCGAGGATCACCCCGTTCAGGGGCCGCGCTGCATGCTCCTGCTCCCGCTCGCGGAGACGGGCCGGATCGCCGACCTGCACTTTCCCGACGCCGCCCTGTACGACGCGAACCACCAGGTTTCGCTCGCCATCGACGCGCACGACCGGGAGGCGGCGCGGGCCGCCGTGGCGTCGATGCCGCCCGACGCGCCGCTCACGGCGTGGGCGGAATTCCGCCTGGCGCGTTACGACGAGAACCCGGTGGCGGCACTCCGGATCATCGACGCCCTCGCGGAGCGTTTCCCCGAAAATGCCTCGCTGCGTTCCCAGCGGCTCTTCGCTCTCCAGCGCGCGGCGGGCGATCCTGCCCGCCAACGCAAGTTGATCGAGGAGGAGCTGCGGCGAACGGATTGCGATCCGGTCTTTTACTCCGAGATGGGGGAATGGCTCCTGCGGGATGCCCGGGAGCTTCCGATGGCGGACTACTACCTGCGCAAGGCGGTGCGGCTGGGAAGTCGCACGTCGCGGGTCTACGGGAGCCTCGCCTACTGCCGCTGGAAGGAGCGCCGCTTTGCAGACTCGGCGCGCTACCGGCGGATCGCCTCCTGCCTGAGCCGCGCGTTCGAGCCGTATGCCTCGGCCTACGCCGAAGTCTGCCGCGCGCTGGGCCACCCCGAGGAGGGGCTCGCCTTTTTGCGCAAGCGCGTGGAGGCGCAGGGAAAAAAGAGTGCCGGGCCGTGGCAGACCCTGGCCGGGGAACTCGAAGCCCAGCGGCGCACGGCGGAAGCGATCGCGGTGCTTGCCGACGCGATGGAGGCGCGTCCCGACGACGGCGCGCTGATGCTCTCGGGCGGACGGCAGCTCACCCTCTGGGGAGAACAGGAGCGCGGCGAGCAACTGATCCTCTGCGCCAGGGGGAAAGTGCGCGAGGCAGAGTGGCATCGCGGGATGGCGAGGATGCACGAATTTCTGGGCCGCCGGAAGGAAGCCATCGCGCACTGGCAGGCGTTGCTGGAACTCGAACCGCACTCGGAGGAGGGGCACCGCGTCCTCGCGTACCTCCTGGCGGACGAGGAGGGGCCGCTGCGGACGAGACAACACCTCGCCGCCGCGACGGAAAAGCATCCGCAGTTCCCGTGGCTCTGGAGCTTGCGGGCGACCTGGGACGCGAAGCAAAGCCCTGCGGAGGCGCTCGTCTCGCTGGAGAAAGCGCGGGCGCTCGATCCCGACGACCTCTGGGTGTTGCGCGAACTGGCGATCCAGCGATTCCACGCGGGCGACAAGCAGACGGCGCTGGCCGATGCCCGGGAAGCCGTCAGGAAGGGACCGCACGCGCCCGCCTCCCACAAAATCCTGGGGGATCTCCTGGAGGCGCTCGGGGAGCGGGAAAAGGCCGCCCACGCCTACCGCGACGCCATTCGGCTCGATGTCGATCATACGGAGGCAAGCACCGCCCTGGTGGAGACGGCGGCCAGCCCGGTCGAGATTCTCGGCGCGCTCCGGTTTATCGAAGCGGAGATGCGCCGCCAGGTCTCCAACGGAGACATCGTGCCCGAGTACCGCGATCTCGCATACCGGCATCTGGAACCCGAAGTGCTGCTGAAAAAGCTGCGGGAATTTTGCGAGGAGCGGCCCGATCTCTGGCAGACCTGGAGCGCCCGCCGGGAGCAGGCGTCGGACATGGGACTTGCCGATGAAGCGTTCCAGTGCGCCCGGGCGTTGACGGAGCGTTTCCCGCTGCTCCCGCGCGCCTGGACGGAACTGGCGCAGGCGCATCGCGCGGTCTCCGAGTACCCGGAGGCGATCGCCGCGCTGGAGCGGGCGGTCGATCTCTCTCCCGCCTGGGACTGGGCGGCCCGCCAGCTCGCGGAGGCATTGGAGCGGATGGAGCGTTACGACGAGGCGCTCAAGGTTCTGGAGCGGGCGCTCCAGCACGAACCGCTGGTGGCGCAGAATTACGGCTGCCTGGCCGGGCTGCTCCGGAAACTGGGGCGTCGGGAGGAGGCGTTCGAGCGCCTGCTGGTGGGGATGCGCCATTGCCCTTCTTATTTCTGGGGCTGGGGGGCGCTCGCCGAATGGTCCGGGGAACTGCACCGGCAGGAAGAGGTGGCGGCGCTGCTCGACCTGCACCGGAACTCCTGCGCGCATCTCGCCTCCTGGTGGGCGAAAACCTCCAGCGTCCTCAACGATCTCGGGCGGAAGGAGGAAGCCCTCGCCACCCTGGAAGCGGGGCTGCGGCGGCACCCGGGGGAAATCGGGCTGCTCGACGAGCAGGCGCGGCTTCTCTCGGATCAGAACCGCTTCGACGCCGCCCTGGCCGTCTGCGAGGAGGGGCTGCGCACCCCGGCGGGATTTCCCGTGCTGGCAGGTCGGCGGGCGCTCATCCGGATGCAGGCGGGAGAACCGAACGAGGCGATCCGCCTGATGACCGCCCTGATCGCGGAGCGGCCCGATTACACCTGGGGCATCCGGCTGCTCGCGGGGTGGCTCGATGCACGCAAGCAGTGGAGCGCGCTGCGGGATCTCTGCCTGCGGTGGGCGCGGCAGGAGCCGCAGTATCCGCTCGTCTATGGGTTCCTGGCCCAGGCGGAAAGAAACCTCTCCAACCCCGCCGGGGCGCGAAAGGCGTTCGAAAAGGCGTTCGCGCTCGACCCGGAATACGCCTACGCGGGCCGGGAACTCCTCTCCTGCCAGATTGCGGACGGGGAACTCGATGCCGCCGCGCAGACGCTCCGCACCCTGGAGCACTACGTACACTCCGCCGCGGTGCTCGGTGATGCGGTGGAGCTCGCCGTGGCGAAGAAGGATCTCCCCGAAGCCAAAGAGCGCGCGCGGGAGCTGCTCGCCCGCGACGACGCGGAGGTCGCGGTGCTCAACTGGGTGAAGGATCTCTTCGCCAAAAACCGGTGGACCCGGCAGTGGTGGGCCTTGCTGGATGCCCGGGCAGCCAGCAAGGGGGTGACGGAACCGGTCCTCAAGGCGTGGATTCTCTCCCTCCCCGGGCGGCGCCGGATCGGAAAAGCCGTTCGTCGGCTCAAAGCCTTTTCCGCCGCACAGGAAGAGCTGAAGGCAAGCGGCTGGGTCACGCTGCTGGCCAATGCCGACTTCAAGAAGAATGCGAACCGCATCCGCTGGTGGATTTGGAGAAACCGCGCCTGGTTCCGGTCGCGGAACGATCTCTGGGCGGAGGCGGGCAGCGCGCTGCTGGAGATCGAAGATTACAAGGCGTGCATCCGGTGGCTGCGGGACTGGGAAGCCCGAGGCGCGGAGGTCCCGTGCGAGGCTCTTTTCAACTGCGCCGTGGCCATCGAGACGGTGCAGGGGTGGCAGGCGGGCGCTCCGATCCGCAAGGAGGCGCTGCGCCGGTTCCCCTCCCATGCCCTCTCGCCCGCCCTCCGCGCGGTCGTGACCCTCCAGACTTTGCTCGGCGGCGATCAGAAAGCGGCCAAGGCACTCGCGGAACAGGTCGAGCCCGAGTGGCTGACGCGCGTTTACAACGGCTACTACGCCCTCTACCGCTCCATTGCCGCCGCCACGGAAGGGAAACTGGACACGGCGGAGAGGCAATACCGGGAAGCACTCGAAATCTTCAATCCATTCTGGCGGGCACGCAGCTGCATCACCCTTTTCCAGAGCACCACGGAACGCCTCGCCCAAGTTGTGCCGTGGGCGAAGGGCAATCCTTCGGCGATCCGGCGGAAGTGGGGGCGCTACACCGGCGTCAACAGGGGGATGCCCCTCTGGCGGATCGTCCTGCTGGTGTTGTTCCTGCTGTGGTTCCTTGGCACGATTTCTTGAAACGGAGACATCACAGCCTGCTTGCTTTTTGCGGCCCATCCCGTATGTTTCTGGTCCTTTTCCCCGTTACAGGCGGACTGCGTAGTGCAACCGCCCGGGCGAAAAACCCGTGGCAACCGTGGCGTGAGTTTTACCCAAATGAAAGAAATGCAAGAATTGATCGCGAAATCGTTTCGCGACTTCAAGGAGGGCAGCATTGTCAAAGGGCGGATTCTGGAAATCCGCCCGCGTGAGGTTCTTGTTGATATTGGATACAAGAGCGAAGGCGTGATCCCGCTTTCCGAATTCGACGACGTGGAGGATCTCCAGGTCGGTGACGAAGCGGAAGTGCTTCTGGTCCGGCTGGAAAACGACGAGGGGATGGTCATCCTCTCCAAGGAAAAAGCGGCCTACAAACAGAACTGGGACAAGATCGTGAAGGTCTACCAGGGAGGCGGCCTCATCAAGGGGAAGGTCAAGGCAGTCGTCAAGGGCGGCCTGACCGTCAACATCGGCGTCGAGGCGTTCCTGCCTGGCTCGCAGATCGACATCATCCCGCCGAAGGACCTCCAGCAGTTTGTCGGCAACACCTACGATTTCAAGATCGTCAAGATCAACGACGACCGCAAGAACGTCGTCCTGAGCCGTCGCGAGATCATCGAACAGGAACGTTCCGAAAAACGCTCCCGCTTCCTCGATGGCGTCAAAGTAGGCGACACCGTGCGCGGCACCGTCAAGAACCTGACCGACTTCGGCGCGTTCATCGACCTCGACGGCATGGACGGCCTGCTCCACATCACCGACATGACGTGGGGCCGCCTTGGCCACCCGAGCGAACTGCTCAAGGTCGGCCAGGAACTCGAAGTCCTCGTGCTCGACATCAACAAGGAGAAGGAGCGCGTCTCCCTCGGCCTCAAGCAGACCCAGAGGAACCCGTGGGAAGAGACCGAAAGCCGCTTCCCGATCAACACCAAGATCAAGGGCAAGGTTACCAACCTCGTCCCGTACGGCGCGTTCGTGGAGATCGAGGAAGGGGTCGAAGGGCTCATTCACGTCTCCGAACTCTCCTGGACCAAGCGGATCACCCGCCCCTCCGACGTGCTCACCATCGGGCAGGAAGTCGAGGCGGTCGTTCTCGGCGTCAACAAGGAGGAGCAGAAGATCTCCCTCGGCGTGCGCCAGCTCGAACCGAACCCGTGGGACGAGATCGAGCACAAGTACCCGATCGGCAAGCAGGTCAAGGGCGTCGTGCGCAACATGACGGCCTACGGCGCGTTCGTCGAACTCGAAGAGGGGATCGACGGCATGATCCACGTCTCCGACATGAGCTGGACCCGCAAGATCAATCACCCGAGCGAAATGCTCAAGAAGGGCGATGAGGTCGAAGCGGTGGTCATCGACATCGACAAGAACGCCCAGCGGATCAGCCTCGGCGTCAAGCAGCTCGACGAAGACCCGTGGAAGTCGATCGACCAGCGGTACAAGATCGGCGATCTCGTCAGCGGCAAGGTCACCAAGCTCGCCAGCTTCGGCGCGTTCGTGCAGCTTGCCGACGACATCGACGGTCTCGTGCACATCTCGCAGCTTAGCGAAGACCGCGTGGAGAAGGTCAAAGATGTCCTCAAGGTCGGCCAGGACGTGGAAGCCCGCGTCATCAAGGTGGACAAGACCGAGCGCCGCATCGGCCTCTCCATCAAGGCGGCCAACTACTCGGAGGACGAACTCCGCCGCGAGACGGAAGCCTTCGACAACATCCGCCCCGGCGAAGATCTCGTCGGTCTGGAACAGGCGTTCCAGGCTGCCGAAGAGGAATACCGCCCCGGCGACCGCAAGAAGTAATTCGGGGACAACACCCGTTCCCATTCATCCCGGCTGGAGGAAACTCCGGCCGGGATTTTTTTTGGTCTGGGCTGAAGTGCTTCCCCCACCCGGTGAAAAATCGCGGCAGCCCCGGCGACTCCTATTGAGCGGCTTTCTGCTTTTTCAGCTCGGCGAGTGCTTCCTTGAATCCGGAGAGATATTCCGCGCGCGTCTTCTCCAGAATTTTCGGCCATTTGCTTTTTGGCGCGCTCAAAGCCTTGGCCTTGCCACCCTCCTCCCCGAGGCCAGCCATCATGGCATCCATCCCGCTCAAATTGATCCACCGGTGGTCATATTGATGCGGCGTGTTCTTGTCCCATTCGAAGACTTTCATCACCAGCGCCTCAAGCTTCGCCGGGTCCGCAAACGTATACCGGTTGATCGGCTCACCATACTCCTGATTCAGGGCAGCCACCGCCGACTTTGCGGATTCGTCGAGACACCGATTCGCATCGTACCGGGCCCGCAACTGGCCGGCATAAAACCAAAAAGCACCCTCGTCCTTTTTGCCATCCTGGAAGAGCACCCTCGACATCTCGTAAAAAACGACAGGGGCGTAACGTTCCGGCGTCGATTTCACGGCTTCAATCACCTGCGCCCGCTGTTTCTTGTCCCCATTCGCAAGAGCGTTCACGGCCTTCTCCTCAAGCTGGACCTTGATGTCCTTGTACGGCCCGGCCCTCTCGACGACGATCTCCTCGGCGCGAGCCAACGATGACGTAAAAAAGACCGTGAGCGCCAACACGAGACCACAGATCCTTGAATTCATATTCCCGATCTATGCTTCAAAAGGCGCGAAGTTCCAGATGATTCTTGAGGGGCGGGAATCACCCCCCCGTCTTTCGCATCGTGCCCGGCCAGCCGGAACCCGCACCCGACGCCACGCAACCCCGGAGAACTTCCGCCGGGACTTTTCGCAAAAAGCGGTTACATTCGCCTCCCAAACCCACGATTTATGGATAAACCGCAAATTACCGCCTACCTGAAAACCCACTGTGGCTGGAGCCGTGGCGTCCGCGCCGTGCTCGCCAAGTACGACCTCCCCTACACGGAGAAGGATATTCTCCTCAACCCGGCTTTCCGATGGGAGATGGAACAGCGCAGTGGACAGCCGCTCTCGCCGTGCGTGGAGATCAACGGCGTCATGCTCGCCGACATCAGCGGCGAAGAGGTCGAAGCGTATCTTCTCCGGGAAAAGCTCGCGGAAGCCAGCGACCGCCCCACGGATGTGCCGCTCAACGCCTCCTGCTCCGACGCGGAACACACCGCGATGCAGGCCGGGCT
>CAZYVL010000020.1:11891-31127 GCA_964651005.1 uncultured Chthoniobacteraceae bacterium
CTGGGTCTGGGCCCGGGGCGAAGCGGCTTTCTGCGGCGTTGCTGGAGCTGGCCGAGAATGTTCCCGATTCGGAATTCCGACTGCGGGATCTGATGGCGCGCTTTGAGGGGCGCGTCTACACGCTCTTCCTCATCCTCCTCTCGCTCCCCTTTTGCCAGCCGGTCGCGCTGCCGGGGCTTTCGACCCCGTTCGGGGTGGTCATCATGCTGCTGGGGCTGCGCTTTGCGATCCGCCGCCAGCCGTGGCTCCCCCGGCGGCTGCTCGATACCCGGCTCCCCCCGAACCTGCTCGCGAAGGTGCTCAAGACGGGCGGCAAGATGCTCGGGCTGCTGGAGCGGCTGCTCCGGCCCCGGCTCTCCGGGGTTTTCGAATACCGCCTCACGCAGTTTCTCGGCGGCTCGACGATTTGCCTCTGCGGTTTCCTGCTGCTGCTTCCGCTGCCGATCCCGCTCAGCAACCTTTTCCCGGCGCTCGTCGTGGTGCTCCTTGCCGCTTCGTTTTCCGAGCGCGACGGGCTGATGCTCGGGGGCGGGGCGCTCATGTTCGCCCTCACGCTCCTCTTCTTCGCCGCCATTTACTTCGGCGGCTCGGGGGTGATCGACTGGATCCGGGAGACCTTCGGCACCTATTTCTCGCCCGGGAAGGAGCCGACGCTTTTCGAACCGCTCGTTTTCGACCTCTGAGCGCGCTCATTTCCCCTCCAGCTTCCGCGCGAGCCGGGCGGCGAGCCGCTCCAGCGCGGGGGAGCGGTCGAACGGATCGAGGTGCGCCTCGATGAGACAGTATTCCCGGGTATGCGCCCCGGCCTCGGCGAGCGCGCGGCAGAGCTCGCCCTCCGTGCGCGCCTCCCAACTCCGGCCCGCGCCAAGGAGCTGCGGGAGCGCGGCGGCGTAACGCCACGGCGCGACATCGTTGTACGCGCCGTCGTGCAGGTGCCGCTCCGTGCCGTATCCCTTGTTGTTGAGCACGATGACGATCGGGTTCAACCCGTTGCGCACGATGGTGGAGAGTTCCATGCCGGTCATCTGGAACGCGCCGTCGCCCACGAGCACCAGCGGCCGGAGCGCCCGGTTCGCCAGCCCCGCGCCGAGCGCGGCGGGGACGGCAAAGCCCATCGAGGCGTAGTACGCCGGGCCGAGAAACTCCGTGGGGCGGTGAATGCGCAGGTCCACTCCGCCAAAGAGCGCGTCGCCCACGTCGCAGATCACCAGCGTGTTGTCCTGGAGCGTCTCGTTGAGCCGCGCAAAGAGCCGCCGCACCGTGAGCGGGGCCGCCGGATCGGGAGCGGGAGAGGCCGGTTCCGCCGCGCCCTCCCCGGTGCCGGGAGCGGGAGGGGAACGCCGCGCGATGGTCGTCCCGGCCGCACCGACGAGCGCGCGCAGGAAGTCCTCGAAGCCAACCTGGTCGAAATGGTGATGCCGGATGGCGATTGTCTCGCTCGTGGCGCTGATCGAGCGAGCGGGGTCGAGCCGCGCCGTGTCGATGCCGAGGTTAATATCCGTCATGAACGCGCCGAGCATCAGCAGGCAGTCGCTCTCCTCCACGCGGGCGCGCACCGCCTCGCGCCCCATCGCCCCTTCATAGACTCCGAGGTAGAGCGGGTGCTGCTCGCCGAGCACCGATTTGCCGAGGATCGTCGTGGCGAACGGGATGCCGGTCTTTTCCACGAACGCCAGAACGGCCGTCTGGAGGTGGAAGCGGTGCACCTCCACGTCGGCGAGGATCACGGGGCGGCGCGCGGTGTTGAGCAGCGCCGCCGCCTCCTGCAACGCCTCGCCCAGCGCGGCAGGGTCGCTCGGCTCCCGGGCGCGCGCCGGGGCGTGCCCCTCCACGCCGCGCTCCGCCACCTGGTCGCGCGGCAGTTCGATGTAGACGGGGCGCTTGTGGCGCAGCGCGGCGCGCAGCACCCGGTCGATCTCCCCAAAGGCGGTGCGCGGGTCGCCGAGAACGGTCGAGGCGACCGTGATCTCGTCGAACACGCGCCGCTGGGTGTCGAACTCGCGCACCTTGTGGTGGAGCAGCGGGTTTTTCTCCCGCTCGCGCATTCCCGGCGCGCCGCTGATGACGACAACGGGCGATTTTTCCGCATACGCCCCCGCCACCGGGTTGACCATTTTCAGCCCGCCGACGCAGTACGTCACGCACGCCACCCCCAGACCGCGCAGGCGCGCGTAGGCGTCCGCCGCGAAGCCCGCCCCCTGCTCGTCGCAGGTGACGATGGTCTCCAGCGGCCCCCGGCTCAACAGGTCGTAAAAGCCGAGCACGTAGTCGCCGGGAATGCCGAAGACGTGGCTGACCTCGTGTTCGGCGAGCCGCTGGATCAGGTATTCGCCGAGGGTGGGTGCCGTGCTCATGGTCGGGGGGGTGCGGAGAAGATGAGGAAAAAGGAGAGGAGGGCTCCTTTCCGTATTCATCGTTTCCCAAAAGGCCGGGAAGCGTTAGAAACCGGGGGATGCTCCTGTGCGCGCTTTTCTTTTTCGCCGGGCTGGCCGTGGGCGCGGTGGCGGCGTGGGGGTATGGCCGCTCACGGAGCGCCATCGCGCTGCTGCGGCTCGCCGCGGAGAAGGAGCGCGAGCACGCTGAAGCGCGGGCCCGGGCGGAACGGCTGCCGGAGCTGGAGGCGGCGCTGGAGACGCTGCGGGGCCGCCTTTCCGCCGCCGAAGCGGCCCTCTCCGCTGCCAAGACCGCGCTCGAAAAGGAGCAACAGGCCGCCGGGGAAAAGCTCGCGCTGCTTGAAGACGCGCGCCGCCAGCTTGCCGACACCTTCCAGGCGCTCTCGGCGGAAGCACTGCGGCGCAACAACGCCTCGTTCCTGGAACTCGCGAACACATCGCTGGAACGCTTCCAGCAAGCCGCCCGGGGAGATCTGGAGCAGCGCCAGGGGGCGTTCGCGGAACTCGTCAAGCCGGTGCGCGATTCGCTGGATAAGGTCGATCTCCAGATCCGGGAGATCGAGCAGGCGCGCGCCGGGGCGTACGAGGCGCTCACGCAGCAGGTGCGCGGCATGATGGAGGCGCAGGGGCAGCTTCGCAAGGAGACGCACCATCTCGCCGAGGCGCTCCGTTCTCCGGTGGTGCGCGGGCGGTGGGGCGAGGTGCAGTTGCGCCGGGTGGTCGAGCTGGCGGGGATGCTCAACCACTGCGATTTCATCGAACAGGCAAGCGTCTCCACGGCGGAGGGGAACCGCCTGCGGCCCGATCTCATCGTGCGGCTCCCCGGCGGCAAGCAGATCGTCGTGGATGCGAAAGCGCCGCTGGCCGCCTATCTGGAGGCGATGGAGGAGCGCGACGACGCGGAACGCACCCGCAAGCTGGCCGCGCACGCGCTGCGGATTCGCGCGCATGTCGATGCGCTTGCCAAAAAGGCGTACTGGGAGCCGTTCGCCAACGCGCCGGAGTTCGTCGTCCTTTTCCTGCCGGGGGAGAGTTTCTTCGGCGCGGCGCTGGAGCGCGACCCCGCGCTGCTGGAGTACGCGACGGAGCGGCTCGTCATCCTGGCGACGCCGACCACGCTCATCTCGCTGCTCAAGGCGGTCTTCTACGGCTGGAGGCAGCAGAACCTGGCGCACAACGCCGGGGAGATTTCGCGCCTGGGCCGGGAGCTTTACAAGCGCGTTGCCGACCTTGGCGGCCATCTGGAGAAAATGGGCCGCAGCCTCCGCGCCACCGTGGAGAACTTCAACAAGCTGGCTGCGAGCACGGAGAGCCGCGTGCTCGTTACCGCGCGGAAATTCCGCGAGCTTGAACCCGCCCCAGGCAGCAACGCCAATGGCAACGAGGGCGACGGCGGCATCGCGCCGCCGCAACAGGTGGAAACCGCCGTCCGGCGGGTGCAAGCCCCGGAGCTGCTGCCGGAGGAGCCGGAGAAAGAACGCGAGGCTTGAGAACCCGCGTCGCGCTGGCGGCGCAAGCCATCATGCCACGACAGGGTGATGACGCAAAATCGCATATTATTTCCGCAAAATCAGATAGCTATCCCTTTGGCTATATATACTTTTTATAAAATCACCAACCGCATGAACTCCTCCAGACCGATGAACCCCCCTTCGTGGTGCGGCGCCACTTTCGCCTCGCTGGCTCTCGCGCTTTGCCTGACCATGCCGGTTTCAGGTGCAGGCGCGGACCAAACTCCGCCCACTCCGCTCAAACCCCGGGAGGCCAAGGCCAGTTCCTCCTCTGCCAACACCAAGCCCGCGCAGGCGGTCGATGGGGTTATTCAAGACGGCTCCCGGTGGGTGAGCGCGAAGAGCAACGAGCCTTCCTGGCTGGAACTCGACCTCGACGGGACGCACAGGCTCGCGGGCCTTCATCTCTATACCGGCTACCAGAACGGAGACGCCCTGGAGGATTTTGTGGTGCAGTTCTGGAAAGGCGGCCAGTGGCACGACATCCCTTCGGCGACCTTTGAGAACAACAAGGTTGCGGCGCTGGCCATCCCCTTTGATGACACCGTGAATGTCACCACCGACCGGCTGCGGCTCTGGATCACGAAGACGCCCAAGGAGACCGCGCGCGTCCTCGAAGTGGTGGTCTGGCCCTACTCGGTGGGCAAGTTCCCTCCGCTCGCCGCCGCTCCGCAGGCGATCAAGAGCACCAGCACCCCCCGCTTCGCCAATGAACCGGTGCCGCTGATCTACCTGAACCAAAGCGGCTTCAACCTGGGCGAGCCGAAGCGTTTCACCGCGCCGACGCTCGATGACGGCACCGCTTTCCAAATCCGCCCCGCCGACGAAAAAGCAGGGCAGGCGCTCTTCACCGGCACGATCCAGGGCCACATCGGCGATTTCACCGCGTTCAACCCGACCGACGAACGCGAATACGTCGTCGTGGCGGGCGAAAACCGCTCCGTCCCCTTCCGCGTCGGGCCGTGGTGGCTGGAGCGTGTCACCTACCAGAACGCGGTCGATTTCATGATCGAAAGCCGCCACTACGTCGGAAACGTGAAATCCAAGCGCGCGGGATCATACGGATGGCGCGACGATCACCACTTCGGCTGGGAGCTCAAAACGCTGGTGGCGCAATATCTCTCCAACCCCTCCGCCTACGAGCGGATGCCGCATCAGGTCCAGTACGAAGCCCCGAACGACCCGAAGCTCTGGGGCAGGCTGGAGCCGTACAAGGAGGACGCGCCGGATATCGTGAAGCTCATTCACTGGGGCGCGGATGTGATCGTCTCGCAAGGGTTGACGCACGAACTGTTCAAATCCCAGTTGGCCGATTTCCTCTACGCCTGGCCGTGGCTCAAAGCGTATCTCCCGCAGCAAAACTACGACGCCGTTCGCGACTTCGCCTTCGAACACTGGAGCGATGCGAAAGCCGACCAGAAGTATCCCTACGATGAGAGCGCGGAGCACGATCTGCTGCAAATCAAGACCAAGACCGGCTCCACGAAAGGGTGCCTCCCGCCCGGCTTCTCTATCCAGCCGAACCTGATGCTCTACGCCGTGGCCAAACGGGAGGGCCGCGCCGACGCGGAGACGTACTTTCAGGCCGCCTACAAGCAAGCGCAGTGGATGATCGCCAACCTCGACTGGAACGATCCGCTTGTGACCAAGGGGCAGCGGGTCAGCGAGTTCGTCACCATGACGGGGCTGGCCTACTTCCTCCAGGAGTACCCCGACCGCGCGCCCGCCGGGCTGGCGGAGAAGATCAACGCCTGGGCGGCGGTCATGATCCGGCGCTCCAATAATCTCTGGGATTTCCGCAAGCTCGACGACGCCGACGGCTGGGTGCCGAAAGGGCAGGCGCGGACGATGTGGAACGAGCCGGGGAACGTGGTCGGCTTCCCTGCGGCGCTGCTCGCCGCCGAGCCGTTTGTGACCGACGCTGCCGCACGCACGCGGCTGGAGCAACTCGTCTGGTCGCACTTCGACGACATGTTCGGGCGCAACCCGACGGGGCGGTGCTTCTCCTTTGACGCGCCGCGCGAGATCGAAGGCGTCGAACACGGCTGGTACACCTTCCTGGCGGGCGGTGTCGGCCAGCTCGCGGAGGTCCGTTTCGTCCTCGATGGCGGCCCCAAGAACGAACACTACCCGTACCATCCCGAAGTGGGGAACGTCGGCTGGACGGAGGGGTGGGTGCAGTTCAACACCCCCTTCAACGAAAGCCTCGCCTACCTCGCGCACGCGAAAACCCGCATCGAGCTTCGCCGCGAAGGGGACGAGCTGCTCGTCCGGCTCGAAGCGCCGCTCAACTTCGACTACGCCAAGGTGGAAACGGGCAAAGTCTGGCTCACCACCGCCAACGGCGACGCGGAGACGCTCGTTGTCACGGAGGAATCCCCCAACTCGCGCTTCCTCTCGGGCCGCATCAAGCTTGATGCCAAACCGGCGGCCAAGCCCGGCGACGGAGCGATCCAGGCGGGCGCGCGCGGGAAGGTGGAAGCGGGCTACGGGTACGGCTATCTGGGGCGGAGCACCTCGCTCGCGCTCTAGGCGAGGCTAGCCACGCTTCCGCACGAAAAGCCGCATCCGCTCGTGGCCTTCCCGGCCCGGGTAGGTCCGCGCGGGGGTCCACTCCCGGAGCCGTGTGAAGGCATCGCCGAAAATCCGGTCGAGTTCCGCCGGGGTGACGCCAAAGGGTGGGCCGGATTCGCCGGGATCGAGATCCGGGTCGAGATAAAAGATCGCGAGGAAGAGTCCGCCCGGCTTGAGAACCTGCGCCACGCTGGCGGCATAGGCTTCACGCTGCGACGGGTCGATTGCGCAAAAACAGGTGTGCTCCCATACCGCGTCGAACGCCCCGTGCCATTCCGGCGGCGGCGCGAAGAAGTCGCCGCGCTCGTAGCGTTCGTTTCCCACGCGGGGGAAGTGCCGCGCCGCGTCGAGCGCCGAAGGGGCGATGTCGAGGCCGACCACCTCCGTCTCCCCGCCGCCCGCCGCCGCGATGGCGCGCACGTCATGCCCGAGGCCGCACCCGGGGACCAGCACCCGGCCATGCAGCGGCTGCTCGCGGAGGAACCCGACCAGCCCCGGGCTCGGTTCGCCCCGGTCCCACGGCGTGTCTCCGGTCTGATAGCGGGATTCCCAATCGGTTGGCATGATGCTGCATCGGTCGTTCGGTTGTTTGTAACGCGATAACGCGCGACTGAATGAAATGGTCACTGTATGACGCAAAATCGTATTTTATATCCGTAAAATCAAATAGCTATCTTTTCGGGCACCATTACTTTGTGCAAAACCCGCAGCCCGACCGACCCAAGCCGACGCCTTTCCCCCAAACCAGCAAACCCCTCTTCGTGGTGCGGCGCGCCTCGCTCGCGCTGTAGGCGGAGCGTTGCGCGGCTTTATCCCCACAAATCGAGCGGGATCGCCGAAACTTCGGCGGCCCCCGCGCTGCCGGGTGTAACCCGCAGCGCGAACCGCCCGGGCGTGTTCGCCGGGGTGCGGGTGCGGATCACGATCCGGTTCAGGCCGGGGTTGGCTTCGTCGCCGCAATCCTTGCGAATCTCCTCCACTGCGATTTCCGCCCCTGCTGGTTCCACGACGCGGAGGGAGAGTGTCTCGCCCTTGCGGTGCAGCGTCAGAGCGGCCTCCCGCACTTCGACGCGGGCGTGCGTGATCCACTGGAAGGAGGCTTCCACGGGGGCGGGGGCGGAAGCGGGGGCATCTCCGGCCGTCCATTCGTCCTGAATCCAGATGGTGCGGTCTTTGGCCAGCTTCACGCCGCGCCGCGCCCGCGAGACGCGCCCGGGGTAAAGGGCGGTGAGATCGGCGATGGTGTGCGAGCCGTTTTCCGTGCTGCGGGAATCGACGATTTCCGCAAACCCCTCCGGCTGGTGCAGCGCGCCGTCGAAGCGGAGGATGTTGTGCGCGTCCGGCCCGATCCAGAAGACGGTCCACCGCGCCGAGTCGATCTTGTAGTTCCAGAGAAAAATCCCCTTGGCCTCCAGCGCGCCGTAGTCCTCGGAGGTAATATCCTCCGCCCACCGCACGCCGTCGCACTCCAAAATGAAGGAGCCGACATCCATATGGCCGTGGGAGGAGGCCGCCTTGCCGCCCTTGAAGGCGATGTAGGCCGCCCGGGGGTCGCCCCATGCGGAGCGGTGCGTGGCGATGGGGTTCATCCCGCGCGCGGACCAGTGGAGCGGGTAGGGGTGCGCCGCGTTGATCTCCCGCGGCTTCCACCAGAGCAGCGCCAGCGGGAAGATCCGGCAGGTGGAGGCGTCGTCCCCTTGTTCGATGATGGCGGGAAGCTCCGGGAGGTAAGCGATCTCGGGAGCGACCAGCGCAACCTCGTCGCGCTCGCGCGCGAACCAGAACATGGCGGCCTGAAAGCGTTTCTCCGCCGTGGCGTCCGAATAGTTGAAGCAGTTCCCCGTGGGGCCTTGCGTCTGGATCATGAAATCGGCGCTCTCCATGAAGCCCGAAAGGCGATCAAGGCCGAAGGCCGAGCCGAAGTTGCGGGTGAGAAACTCGATGAGGAAAAGATGGAAAGCGGTGCCGTACCCCCAGTAGGTCGGCCCCTCCACGTAAGCGCCGTCGGGGGCGTACTCCTTCTCGATGATGGGGACATTCTCCAGCGCGCGGCGGATCAGGCCGACGCCAAGCTCCGGTTCATCCGGCGCAATGGCCAGCGCGCCCGCGACGATGCCCGCATGGCAAACCTGGTTCCAGTTGTTCGGCCTCGCGACCCAGTAATCGTGCTCCAGCGAGCTGCGCAGCCCTTTCTCCAGGATGGCTTCGCGGATCGTGGCGCGGGCGGGTTCCTCCAGCCGGTCGTAGAGCCAGTCGTAGCCGAGCGCCAGCGCCAGGGTGGCCTCGGCCACATCGAGAAAGTGGGACGGGTTCCAGTCCGGGAGCGCCGCGAACGCCAGCATCTCCCGCTGCGCGGCCTGGAGATAAACCGCCTCATCGGTCAGCCGGGCGGCCATGGCCAGGCTGAGGATGCGCGCCTGCCCGAAGCGGACGGGGCCAAGCAGCCGCTTCCCATCTTTTTCGTAAACGATCGGCGCTGCCTGCGCCATGCGCCCGGCGCGCAGCAACACGGCTTCGAAGAGTTGTTTGGAAACGGGATCGCTCCCGACCTGGGTGCGCAGGCGCCGCCAATCGTCCTCGCCGGCGAGGAGGCGCGGATGCGCAGGGAGCTTTTCCCAGGCTTCAAGGGAAACGGTTTGGGGATGGGATGGCTGGCTCATTGGGTACGGGAATGGATGTTGGACAAAAAAGGAGGTTGGCAAATAGAGGGGGGCTGGCGGGACGTTCCGGCAGCCGCTCTATTTCCAGGAATCGAGCGGCGTGACCGTGGTTCCCACGCCGGGGCTGGCGGTCTCCGCCTCGCCCGGGGTCACGAGAACCGCGAACCGCCCCGTGGCCTTGGCGGGCGTTTGCGTGCGGATCACGATCCGGCTCACACCGGGGTTGGGCGCGTCGTAGCTCGCCTTCGGCTCGCTGACGTCTTCAACCGTGATCTTCGCTCCGGCAGGCTCCACGACGCGCACCCGCAGCGTCTTGCCCTCCTCGTGAAGCGTCAGCGAGGTTTTCTCCACGGTGACTTTCGCGCGGGTGATCCACTGGAAGGCGGCTTCGACGGGGGCATCCTTCGCGGTCCATTCGTCCTGAATCCAGATGGTGCGGTCTTTCGCGAGCTTCACCCCGCGCATCGCCCGCGAGACGCTCCCGGGGTAGACAGCGGAGAGGTCCACCAGCGTTTGCCAGCCGTTGTCCGTATCGCGCGAAGCAACGATGTCCGCAAATCCATCGACCTTTTGAAAGCTGTGATCGAAGCGGAGAATGTTATGCGCTTCCGGCCCGAGCCTGAACACCTTCCAGCGTTCCGAATCCTGTTTGAAGTTCCAGAGATCCACTTTGTCGGCTTCCAGCCCGCCGTAATCTTGCGACCCCAGATCTTCGGCCCACCGAACGCCGTCGCACTCCAGGATGAACGATCCCTCGTCCATGTGGCCGTGGGAGGTGGCCGGTTTTCCGGCCTTGATGGCGATATAAGCCGCATTCGGGTCGCTCCAGGAGGAGCGTTGCACGGCGAGCGGATTACCCCCGCGCGCGGACCAACGGAGCGGCAATTCGGCGTCGGGCTCCACCTTCGCGGGCTTCCACCACAAGAGCGCCAGCGGAAAATGCCGCGCACCAAAGCCTTTGTCCACCTCCTTGAGCGAATCCAGGAGCTTCGGCAGGGACGCCAGATCCGGGGCGACCAACGCGGGCTTTCCGCGCTCCCGCGCAAACCAGAACATGGCGGCATCGAACCCTCTCCCCTTGACGCTATCTGAATAGTTGAAGCAGTACCCCGTGGGGCCTTGCGTCTGGATCATGAAGTCGGCGCTTTCCAGGAAGCCCGGGAACTTCTCCATCCCGTAGGTGGAGCCGAGGGTGCTCGAAAGCGCGTCGATGAGCATCACATGGAGCGTCGTCCCGTAGCTCCAGTACCCCGGCCCCTCCACATAGGCGCCGTCGGGGGCGTACTCCTTCGCGGCGTTGGGGATCTTCTCCAGCGAGCGGTTGATGATGCGCGCGCCGAGTTCCGGCTCGTCCGGGGCGATGGAGAGCGCGCCGACCGCCATGCTCGCGTGGCAAACCTGGCTCCAGTTATTGGTTTTATTGACCCAGCCGACCGTCTTCACCGAGACCTTCAATCCCTTTTCCAGAATGGCTTCGCGGATCGTCGTCCGCTCGCTTTCGCTCAGGTCGTTGTAGAGCCAGTCGTAGCCGATGGCGAGCGCCATCGTCCCCTCCGCCGTGTCGAGAAAGTGAGACGGGTTCCAGTTCGGGAGCTTCGCCATCGCCAGCATCTCCCGCTTCGCGCCGTGGAGATACGCGGCCTTGCCGGTCAGCCGCGCGGCCATTGCCAGGCTGAGGATGCGGGCATGCCCGGCGGTAAGAGCGCGGAGCAGCCGCCGCCCCTGCTTTTCATAAACCACCGGCGGCGCTTTCAGCGCGTTGTCCGCCCGCAGGAGCACCACCTGGAAGAGCTGCCTGGAAACGGGATCGCTCTCGACCTGGGCGCGCAGCCGCTGCCAATCCTCGCTCGTGGCGAAAAGGCGGGGATGCGCGGAGAGCTTCTGGAGGTCTCCCGGGGAAACCGGCCCGGCGTGGAGCAACACGCCGAGCAGCAACCAGAGAGAGGAGGCGAAGAGCAGGGTGACGCGGAGGCGGTTCATGATTGGGATGCTTGGGAGCAGTGGTGAAGATTACTTCCAGGAGTCCAGCGGCGTGACTGCGGTTCCGACGCCCGGCTTCTCCACCGCCGCCTCGCCCGGGGTGACGAGAATCGCGATCCGCCCCTGCCCGTCGGCGGGCGTCCTGGTGTGGATCACAATTCGATTCATCCCGCGATTTGCCTCGTCGAACGGTTTCCTCGGCTTGCTGACATCCTCAACTTCGATCCGCGCTCCCGCCGGTTCCACCACCTGGAGCACCAGCGTCTTCCCCTGTTGGCGAAGTGTTACCGTTTCTTTTTGCACGCTGATTTTTGCGCGGGTGAGCCAGTTGAACGTCACCTCGAGCGGGTCATCCTTTGCGGTCCATTCGTCCTGAATCCAGACGGTACGGTCGGAGGCGAGCTTCACCCCGCGCTGCATCCGCGAAACGAGCGTCGGGTAGAGCGCGGAGCCGTCGAGCAGCGTGAGCGCGCCGTTGGCCGTATCGCGCGATTCGACGATCTTCACGGAGGCGTTGACCAGCGGAAGCGCGTTGTTGAAGCGGAGGAGATTATGTCCATCCGGCCCGAGCCTGAAGATCCTCCAACGGTCCGAACCATCCTTGAAATTCCAGAGGTCGATCTTCATGGCCTCCAGCCGACCGTAACCCTGCGGCCCCACATCCAGGGCCCACCGGACCCCGTCGCACTCCAGAATGAACGATCCCGCATCCATATGGCCGTGGGAAGAGTTTGCTTTCCCCGCTTTGATGGCGACATAGGCTGCGTTCGGGTCGGTCCACGAAGTGCGCTGCACCGCGACCGGGTTGCTCCCGCGCGCGGACCAACGGAGCGGCAACTCCGTACCGGGCTTTGCCGCCGCCGGCTTCCACCAGAGCAACGCCAGTTGAAAGAAACGGCCGCTTTCCGTGTCATCCACCTTTTTGCGGATGTCCTCGCAAAGCTGCGGGATAAAGGCGATCTCCTGCGTGGCGAGCGAGGGGTTTCCGCGCGCGCGGGCAAACCAGAACATGGCGGCATTGAAGTCCTTTCGCGGGACCGAGTCCGAGTAGTTGAAGTACTCCCCCCCGGGGCCGAGCATTTGCACCATGTAGTCGGAGCTTTCCATGAAGCCCGGGAATTTCTCCAGGTCGTACGTCGAGCCGAGAGAGCTGGAGAGCGCGTCGATGAGCATCACGTGAAAACTCGTTCCGTAACCCCAATAGAGCGGCCCCTCTACGTACGCGCCATCAGGGGCGTACTCCTTCGCGGCGATCGGAATCTTCTCCAGCGCGCGGTTGATCACCTTCGCCCCGATCTCCGGCTCATCCGGCGCGATCGCCAGCGCCCCCATGACAATGCCGGTGTGGCAAACCTGGTTCCAGTTGTTCGACTTGTTGACCCAGTGCGTCGTTTTCAGCGATACCTTGATCCCCTTCTCCAGAATGGCGTTGCGGATGGTGTTCCGCTCCGGCTGGCTTAGTTCATCGTAAAGCCAGTCATAGCCGATGGCGAGCGCCAGCGTCGCCTCTCCCACGTCGAGAAAGTGAGAGGGATTCCAGCTCGGCAGCGCCGCAAGAGCGAGCATCTCCTTCTTCGCGCGATCCAGATAATTTTGCTTGCCGGTGAGCTTGGCGGCCATCGCCAGGCTGATGATCCGGCCCTCCCCGTAGCGAATCGGGCCGAGCAGCCGCCGCCCCTGCATCGCATAAACCACGGGGGGAGCTTTCAGGAGGAGATCCGCCCGCAGCCGCGCCGCCTCGAAGAGCTGTTTGGAGACGGGATCGCTCTTCACCTGCTCGCGCAGCCGCCGCCAATCTTCACTTTTGGCGAAAAGACGGGGATGGGGAGGGAGCTTTTTCAGGTCGGCGGCGGAAACCTGCTCCGCATGGAGCGATGCGCCCGGAAACAACCAAATGCAGGAGAGGAGAAGTAGAGCGAGGAGAGTGCGGGAGCGATGCATAATGGGGATCTTTGCGTGGGGGGTAAACTAGACTAACCTTTTCAGCCGTTTTTGAAAGCTTCCAGGCCAAGGCGAATCTCCCCGCCCGGTTTGAGGTTCAGGTGTATCGTCTTCCCGGCATAACGCGCCTGGCCTCCCGTGGCATGGACACTGCGGATCGTCGCGGCGGTGAGCTTCCCTTCCTTCCAGGCGAGATCGACCTCATACCCGCCCCGGGCACGCAGCCCGGTGATGCTCCCCTCGGGCCAAGCTTCCGGCAGGGCGGGCAGCAGGTCGATAAACCCTTCGTGGCTCTGCAAGAGCATCTCCACAACGGCTGCGGTCGCGCCGAAGTTTGCGTCGATCTGGAAGGGCGGATGCAAAGCGAGCAGATTCGGCGTCGTTCCATTGGCGCGGTTCTTGTACGGCCCGACCTGGTTGGCGTAGTTCAAGACACTGCGGAAGAGATAGTAGGCGTGGTTGGCATTCCGGTAGCGCGCCCAGGCGCACGACTTCCACGCTTTGCTCCACGGGGGGCCTCCGTCGCCGCGCGCCTTCAGCGAAACCCTCGCGGCTTCGAAAAGCTCCGGCGTGGCTGCCGTGATCTGGTTGGAGGGGAAGATGCCGACGAGGTGGGAGATGTGCTTGTGATTGTCTTTGGGGTCATCCCGGTCGCTCTCCCACTCCTGCAACTGGCCCCATTTGCCAATCTTCGGCCTCATCAGCTTCCCGCGCATCGCGGCCACCTTGTCGCGGAACGGCTTGTCGAGCCCGAGAAGGTCGGCGGCCTTCATATAGTTGGTAAAGACATCGTAGACCCATTCCAGATCGTACGCAGTCACCTCGTCTTCCTTTCCATGTTCCGGGGACCAGCTCGGCGGCGGCGCGAGCGTGCCATCCGGACGCCGGATCAGCACGTCCTCCCAAAACTCGCACACTTCCTTCAGAACGGGGTAGGCCGTTTCGCGAAGGAAAGTCTTGTCGCCGCCGAAGGCGTAGTGCTCCCAGTAGTGCAGGGCGTACCAGGCGCTGCCGGGTGGGTTCCAGATGTAGGTCGTTCCCCCATAGACGCCGTTCTCCGTGCCCACCGTCCAGCCACGCACCTTTTCACCATACTTCTCGCGGGTATGCTCCCGGGCCGCGGGCATCTGGCTTTTGAGGTAATCAAAAAGCGGCGTGTGCAGCTCGGCGAGGTTCGTCACCTCGGCGGGCCAGTAGTTCATCTGGAGGTTGATGTTGGAGTGGTAATCCGAGCGCCAGCGCGGCCGGTTCGAGTTGTTCCACACCCCTTGCAGGTTGGAGGGAAGATCGCCCGGCCGTGAGCAGGAGATCATCAGGTAACGCCCGAACTGAAAAAAGAGCGCGTCGAGCCCGGAGTCCTGGGATTTCCCGGTCGCGTAACGATCCGCCTGCCCCTTTGGCGCCATCGGCGGCCTGCCACGGACGCGCAGGCGCTCATCGGTCGGCTCCGCGAGTTGCTCCGGCGAGCTCTCCGGCAGGGTGAAGTGGCAGCGGTGGAAAAGCTGCTGGTAATCCGCCACATGCTCGGCGAGCAGCGCGGAGTACCCTTTTTTCGCGGCGGCATCGAGCAGGGCAACCGTTTTCGGCCCCGGAGGATCGCCCCGCCACTGGCGCGTTTCATCGGGAACATAGTCCGTCTCCGCCGAAAGGATGAGCGTGAGCGCGTCGGCCTTGCTGAACTCGATCCCCTCCTCCCGCACGCTGGAGCTGCCCCCTTCGGGGATCACGCGAAGCTGCGCCTCGTACTGCTCTCCTTCGGGGAGCGCCCCGGCGATCTTAATGCTTCCTGGAGAAGCCTGCGCCACGGCTTTGTGCGCGTCCTTCAAGTGAATGACGCCGCTATAGGCCCCCGATTTGTCCGCCGTAAACCGGAGCACGATCACCCGGGCGGGGTGGCTGGCAAACATCTCCCGGGTAAAGTGCACGCCGTTCCGGACATAACGGGTCTGGTAGACGGCCCGGTCGATATTGAGCTCCCGCCGATACCCGGTGACTTCCCCGGTCTGCCCTTGCGAGAGGTCCACGCTGACTTCCCCGAAGTCCTGGAAAAATCCCGTGGTGTTTTGGTCGCCGGTCCAGAGAGTATCCGCGTTGAACTGCACGCGCTCGATGTCGGCATCTCCGTAGATCAACGCCCCCATCGGGCCGTTGCCGATCGGCAACCCCTCCAGGATGCAGTCGAGAGCGGGTTTGTCGTACCAGAGCGTCAGATCTTCGGCGTGCAGCGCCGCGAAGGAAGTGAGCAAAGAAACGCAGGAAAGGGCGGGAACGAGAAATCGCTGTTTCAAAAAGTGCTTTGGGCGGTTCACGACAGGCTTTTTTGCCCCGGGTTGCTAGAGTTTCAGCCAGTTGGCCGGGATCGGCTGCGGGTTGGCGATGCCGGGGCCGGAAATCTTCAACACCGGCGCTTCTCCCTTCCAGACCACCTGATCGCTGGGGAAGGCGCGCCAGAGCCCGGTGTTCGGGCAGGTCTTCTCCCGCGTGCGGACATCCGCGTAGGCGATCTGAATCTGGTGCGGCCCCTTGGCCAGCGCCACCGACCAGTTGCCCCCACCCTGCCAGGTGAAGTCAGGGTTCCACCGCACGCCGTCGATCATGACCTGAAGATCGTAACCCGGAACCTGCGAACGGTCGTGGGCCAGTTCCACGGGCGGATGGAAGGTGTAGACGCCCTCGGCGGGAACGTCGAGATAGCCGTGGTAGCGGACGCCAAAATAGCGGTCGCCCTCGCGCAGCGGCGTGAAATCCGCCGGATTGAGCAATCCCTGCACATTCACGGTCTTCTGCGCGGGCGTTTCCGCCGGGTTATCGAGGAAGGAGAAGAGCCGCATCCAGGTATCCTGGAGGAAATCCATCTTCAACCCGGAACGGAGCGTCGCCGCGTTGACGGTTGCCGCCGGGAGCGGCTCCTTCTTCTCAAACGCCGCATACTGGATCTCACTATAGAGCGTCCCATCGACCCGGAACGGGGTGAAGCTACCCGGGGGAATCTCCCCGCGCACCGTCCGCGCCTTCACCAGCGTCGATTTGTCGAGTGGGAACGGGGCGGTGTAGAGGGTGGTCCCCGGCGCGCCCGGAACGGGGTCCGAGCCGTCGAGCGTGTAGTAAACCTGCGCGCCTTTGTCGGGCGCGGAGAGGGTGATCGTCGTCTGGCCGATGAAGACCGGCGCGGCGGGCGCGATGACCGGCAACTGGAGCGGACGCAAGATCGGCGTCGTCTTGAGACCACCGGGGCCGCTCTCGAAGGCGAAGTCGCGGGCACCCTCGGCGACCGGTTTTCCTCCGAAGGAGGCGGCATCGAGCACCAGGCCGCGCACCCCCTTGGAATCCTTCACCACGACGAAGAGCGAAGCCTCTGCGGAGAGTCCGCCACCGGAGAATTTTCCGGGCTTTTTGCCGGATGCAACGAAGGCGGAAATCTCCCCGCCACCGGGCAGCGGCGCTTTAAAGCCCGCGCTGTCATGGCCCAGGCCCGGGACCGCTTTGGCGTCGGCCGCGATGTCCGCCTCTCCCTGCTGCTTCGGATGGACCAGCGCCAACCCGGCGAAGACCGGGGCTCCTTCCGCCTTGATTTCGAAGACATCGTGCGTCCACTGGAGACTTTTCGGGAAGCGGGTGCTTCGGACGGCAAACTCACCCCCCTTTGCCACTTTCCCCGGCAATTTTCCGCCCCGGGTGGAGCCGACCGTAACGGGGGTATTGGCAAAAAAGCGCGACTCCATCCCCGCGTAATCGCCGGGAGGAAGATCGAGCGCGTTGGAAGCAGAGTCCGTAGTCGCCGACTCGCCGTCGGGGATCGTCAGCGTGGCCGTGATGCGGTAGTTTTGCGGCGCCCTCGCCGCGTCGTCGCCCGGGGCGATGCGATCCGCGGCGATCCAGAGATCCGCCGGGCGGTACTGGATGAGGAAGCGCCGCGTTTCCACGATCCCGTGGGGGTTTGCTTCCCCGTCCTTGCCCTTGCCCCCGTACGGCCCCTGCCACAACGCTTCGGCCAGATCAAAGTCTCGGCCCGAATACCACCGGACATTGAGCGGGTCCCGGGCGGATTCCGTAAGCCGGTCCGTCTTGCTGCCCGGTTTGAAGAGCGGTTTGCCCAGCTCCACGCTTGGCGTGTCCCGGTCAAGCGCGACACCGCCCAGGTAAAGCATCGGCGTCCCCTTGCCCGCGAGGAAAACGCAGGCCTGGTCCAGCGGGTTCGAGCTTGGGTGGTCCGTCGGCGGGGACATCATGTGCGCGCTCGAATGGCTGCCGCCCCAGCGGTTGCGCAGGTAGTAGAGGCCCGCGTACGGCATGAAGTCGGAGACCACACGTGGCTCCCCCGCCTTGGCCGTCTCGCTGGCGTAAAATTTCTGCAACCGCGCCATGTTCCCCTCCCGGTCGCCGAAGGCCGCCTCCAGAACCGCCCGCACCTCGGGGTCCTTGTAAACGGAAACGTCCTCGTACATCTCCTTCGGCGCCACCCAGCCGCCGCGCTGGCGGTTTTCAGGGTCGGAAAGAAACGCCTGTTCGAAGCCGTCCTTGTAAATGCGATGCGTCAGGCCGTTGGCCGTCAGGTGGCGCACCTGGAAGCGCGTCATCTCCGCGAAGCGGTCCTTGAGCTGACGCTCCAGCATGGGAGAAATCCAGTCCGGGTGCCGCGCGAACATATCGTAATACGCAATGCCCAGGCGCATGTGCATCGAGATGTGGCCGTCGTCGCCGATTTCCGTCATCGAGCCGTCCCGCGTGGTGTTGTAGCTGGTGACGCGCTCGAAGTGGTCCTGCGTTTCGCGCATCAACCGTTCGCCCGCCGTGAAATCGCGGAGGCTCTCCACCGCGCAATAGGCCGCGTTGAGCGCGTTGAACGTATGGTTGAAGACGGTCTTGCGCGCCACCCTCCAGTACGGCGGCGCGTATTCCTCCTGCGCCAGCATCAGGATGCGCGCCAGCGTCTCGGGAGGAAGCTGCGAGACAAACTTCGGCTGGAGCCGGGCTGTCTCCGCCAGCTCGAAGACGAAGAAGTTCCAGACCTGGAGCGGCTCCTTCACAAAATAGTCGCGCATGTCGAACGACGAGGCATCGGCCACGCGGATGAAGTTCATGTTGAAGTCGTCGCTCACCTCCACCCACCGGGCAAGATACCGGGCGTCGCCGGTTTCCCGGTAGGCGGTCAAAAGCGGACGGCCAAAGCGGTTGGCGCCTGAGCAGGCTTTGCCCCACGAGGCAAAAGCCTTCTCCATTTCATCCGAGGGGGTGAACCCCCACGGAATGAGGCCCGGCTTGTACGAAACCATCACCAGCCCGTTCCGCTTGCCGCCACGGCCAAGGCAGAACTTGTCCTTGAGCATGTCGTCGGCCTCTTTCTCGTAATAGGCGCCCGCGATTTCGTTGCCCCAGAGATTCTTCGTCCCCGCGATGCGCTGGAACCAGAGATCGCGGTAGAGCGCCAAGGCTTCCCCGTACTTGCGCGCTTCATAGGCGGCCCGCACCGCGGCCAGGTGCGGCAGGCTCAGGTCCATCAATCCGAAGAAACGCTTGGCGAGCTTCTCCAGGTTCGCCGGCGTGTTGCGCGAGGCAAATTCGGCGCTTCGCTTCGCGCTGTCGGGCTGCTCCGGCACGGCATAAGTCGGGAGAAACTCGCTAAACGGAAGCCAGCCGCCCAGCCCCGCCGGAATCGTCTCCCCCACATGCGGGCCGTTCGCGACCGGATGGAAGACCACCTCTGCGGCATTGCCCTCATCGAGCATGACGATCGCGCTCCCGACGATCTTTCGTTTTTCATCAAGCACCGTAAGGACCCGGGGCGTGCCGACGCCGGCGTCCGAACGCATCACTTTCACCTCGTCGATGTTATGCGGCCCATGCAGGTCGATCTCGATGCAGACGTTGGTCGGCCCCCCCGCCGCGTCGTAAGTGGGCGCCCGCTTGCCCTCCTCAAGAGGATTGAGCTTCCCGTTGAGGATGTGGCGCATCCGCGATTCCTCAACCGGGACGCGCCGACGGCCCATCGCCGTGATGGATCGCTCTCCGGTGATCGCGCTTCCGCCGGAATAGGCTTCGAGATCGCAGAAGACATCCCGCCCGATCGTGGGAGCCTCGTAGCGGATATAACGCCCGCTGACACCCGCAACCGCAGGCAAGGCGGAGGCGAGCAGCCCCGCCACCCCGCAAGCAAGGGGAAGAACGGAAAAGGAGAAG
>CAZYVL010000021.1:0-24592 GCA_964651005.1 uncultured Chthoniobacteraceae bacterium
GCAAGCCCCACACACACCGCAAACGCAGCCAGAGCCGCAAGCGGCGGAGCGCCCGCTCGTCCTTGCCATCCCGCGCGGCGGCGTCCCCGTGGGCGCGGAGATCGCCCGGGAGCTTGGCGCGCCGCTCGAGGTCTGGCTGGCGCACAAGCTCGGCGCGCCGGGCAACCCGGAGTTTGCCATCGGCTCCGTCTCCGTTCACGGGGAACGCTACCTCGACAAACCGGCGCTCGATCTCCTTGGCATTTCGCGCGCGTACGTGGAGGAGGAGACGAAGCGCCAGAACGCCGAGCTGGCCCGCCGGATGCGGGCGTTCCACGGGGGCGACGACAAGCCGGTGGCGGTGCGCGGCAAGACCGTGGTGCTCACCGACGACGGCATCGCCACCGGGGCGACCGTCCTGGCCGCTCTCGCCTCGTTGCGGCACGCGGGCGTGCGGAGATTGATCCTGGCGGTCCCGGTGGCCCCGCGCGAAATTCTCCCGCAGATCCGCGCGGCTGCCGACGAGGCGGTGATCTTGTACGCCCCGGAGGGCTTTGCTTCCGTCGGGCAGTTTTACGACCGCTTCGGGCAGGTGGCCGACGAGGAGGTCCTCCGGCTGCTCTTGGCGGCTAGAGCGGTTTAACCAATTCTATAGCCGCTTCTTTGCGGCGGCGAGGGCCGTTGCACAGCCGCTCAAGCTGCGGGCAGTATTGAAAATACAGCCGCTCCGCTTGAATGGCCGCGCACCAACCCTCGGCGCTCGCAAACTAAACGGCCATCCTTTTGTTTAAACCGTTCTAAATCTCGATCGTCTCCCCCGGCGGGGGGATGAGGATCTCGCTCCCGGGGAGGTCGGCGCTCAAGGTCTGGCGGAACCACTCCATCGCGGCGGGGTCCCCGTGGACGAGGACGATTTTCTTGGGCGCGGTGCGGTTGACCCAGGCGCGGATGCTTTCCCGCGTGGCGTGCGCGCTCAGGTTGAAGCTTTGGACCTCGCACTCCAGGGGGAGCGCGGTGGCGCCGGGCGTGAGCTGCACGAGATCGCCGCGCGAGGCAGCGCGGATGTGGCCGCCGGGAGAGTTCGGGTCGGCGTACCCGATGAAAAAGAGGTGGTGGACCGGGTTGGCAAGCATCCGCTCGCCAAGGACGTAGGAGAGGGTTTTTTCCGTCATCATCCCGCTCGTCAGGGCGTAGATGCGGCCCCGTTTGAGGGGGAGATCGTCGATCTCCCGCCCCCCGACGACAAACGGCGAGAGGGAATCGAAGAGTTGCAGTTCCGGCTGAAGCCGGGGCCAATGCCCGGCGTGGCGGTCGTAGATTTCCGTCAGCTTCGAGCTGAGGCCGCCGATGTAGAGCGGAAAGCCGCGCGGGATCAGGCGCTGCTCCTGGAACCGGTGGAGGAGCGCGAGCAGCTCCTGGGTCTTTCCAAGGGCGAAAACGGGGATGAGGATCGTCCCGCCCGATTCGAACGCCGCCGCCAGCGCGTCGGCCAAACGCTGCTCCTCGGTCGCGCGGGTTTCGCCATCGGGCCGGGGAGAGTCGCCCCGGGTGGTCTCGATGATCGCCACATCGAGCGGCCCTTCCGGGAAGCTGGCGCCCCGGCTCAGCGTCTGGTCCTCGAAGTTCACATCCCCGGTGTAGAAGACGCTCCGGCCCTCTCCGCGCAGGAGCATCCCCGTGGAGCCGAGGAGATGCCCGGCGTCGAAGAACTCGAACCCCGGTTCCGCCTCCTCGTTGGCGCCGAGCCGTTCGCCCTCGAAGTTCCAGCGTTGCCCCAGCGGCGTCGGTTGCAGGCGGCGGACGGTCATGTCCGCCTCCCGGTGCGTGAAAAGCGGGTAGCAGGAGATCCCCCGGTCCTCGCGCAGCCGCAGCATGACGTTGACGGAGTTATGCAGCATCACATCGGTGATCTGCCGCGTCGGTTCGCTGGCGAAGATCCGCGCGTTCGGCTGCCGACGCGCCAGCACGGGGAGGGAGCCGATGTGGTCCTGGTGCGCGTGCGAGAGCAGGATGGCGTCCACGGACCCGTCGGGCAGCGAGCCGAAGTCAGGGAGCGCGTCGAGCCCCTCCTGGGTCGGGTGCAGGCCGCTATCGAGGACGATTCTCTTGCCGCCGAGGTCGAGGGCGTAACAGTTTGCGCCGATCTCGTTCCGGCGGGTGAGGTTCAGAAATCGCATGAAAATCGCATGAAGAAAGGGGAAACGCTGCCCGCATTCCGGCGCTTTTGCAACCGTCGGGGCGGAGCGGGGAGCGCAGAGAGGTTGGATGCCCGAGCGGGCGGGCGCAATCTTTCTTTGCCCCGACGCCGCCTCCCGGCATGATGCCGCGCGATGCAGCCGATCTCCAAAAGCAGCCTCTGGGTCGTTCTCGCACTGGCGGGGGTGATCCTGCTGCCGGTCCTGCTGCGGCCCGTGGGAACGCGGCAGGCCGCCGGGAAAGCGAAGGAAGGGGACGAGACGCTCGTGATCGTCACGCCGCACAACGAGGCGACGCGGTATGAGTTCACCCGGGCCTTCGCCGCGTGGCACCGGGCGCGCACGGGCCGGAGCGTCTCCCTCGACTGGCGCACCCCGGGCGGCGCGAGCGACATCGCGCGGTATATCGCTTCGGAATACCTCGGGGCGTTCCGGCTCCACTGGGAGCGGACGCTCGGGCGGCCGTGGAGCGCGGAGGTGGGGGCCGCCTTTGATAATCCCCACGTCCAGCCCGGCACGCAGACACCCGCCGCCCGGGCGCGCAAGGCGTTCCTGGAGTCGGAGGTCGGCTGCGGGGTCGATCTTTATTTCGGCGGCGGGAGCTACGATCTCATCCAGCAGGCCAACGCCGGGCGGCTCGTCGATTGCGGCATCATCGCGGCGCACCCGGAGTTGTTCCAGGGGCAGGGGGCGATCCCGCAGAGCTTTGGCGGCGAGCCGCTTTACGATCCCGAGGGGCGCTGGGTCGGGGCGGCGCTTTCGGCCTTTGGCCTTTGCTATAACACCGACGCGCTGGCGCGGCTCGGCATCGGGCGCGTTCCCGCCCGCTGGAGCGATCTGGCCGATCCCCGGCTCTTCGGCCAGACGGCGCTCTCCGATCCGACCCAGAGCGGCTCCGCCGCCAAGGCGTTCGAAATGCTCATCCAGCAGCAGATGGCCGAGGCGGTGGCCACAGCCGGCCACGGACGCGCCGATCAGGACCAGAAAGCGCTCGCGGAGGGGTGGGCGCGGGGGCTGCGGCTCATCCGCCGCATCGCGGGGAATGCCCGGTATTTTACGGACGCGGCTTCCAAGGTGCCGTGGGATGTCGAGGCGGGCAACGCGGCGGCGGGCATGGCGATCGACTTCTATGGCCGCACCCAGAGCGAGGCGGTCCGGCGGGCTGACGGCAGTTCGCGCATGGCCTACGTCACTCCGGCAGGCGGCTCCTCCTTCGGCGCGGACCCGATCGGGGTGCTTCGCGGCGCGCCCTCCCCGGCGCTGGCCCGCGAGTTTGTGGAGTTCGTCCTCTCCCCGGAGGGGCAGAAGCTCTGGAACTGGAAACGGGGCGCGCCCGGCGGCCCCGAACGGTACGCGCTCCGGCGGCTGCCGATCTTGCCGGAACTCTACGCGGCGGAGTACGCCCCGTTGCGCTCCGATCCCGAGGTCGATCCATACGCGCAAACCGGCTTTGTCTATCACCCCGAGTGGACGGGGCGGCTCTTCCGGCCCATCGGCTTTCTCATCGCCGCGAGCTGCATCGACGCGCACGAGGAACTGCGGGAAGCGTGGGGGGCGCTGATCGAGGCCGGGTTCCCGCCGGAGGCGGTGGCGCGCTTCGACGCCCTCGACGGCGCGGACTACCAGGCGGCGCTCGATGTGGTCCGGCCCGCCCTGGCCTCTCCCGGGAAGATCGACCAGGTGCGGCTCGCCCGGACGCTCTGCGAACGCTTCCGGCGGCAATACCGCGAAGCCGCCGCGCTCGCCAGATCCGCCCATCCCAAAGGCAAGCAGTGAGGGTGCCCGGATTTTTCCGAGAAAGCCCTTGTCAACGCCCCGGGGGTGTGGCAGCTTTGCCGCCTTTCTTTTCGAGACGTTTATGGCTTACGCAATTATCAAAACAGGCGGCAAACAGTACAAGGTCGCCGCGGGCGACGTGATTCTGGTTGAAAAACTCGAAGCGCAGCCCGGCACTGAAACCCGCTTTTCCGATGTCCTCTTCTTCGCGGAAGGGGACACAATCAAGTCCGAAGCCGCCGCGCTCCAGGGGGCGACAGTCAAGGGCGAGGTGCTCGAGCAGACCAAGGGCGACAAGGTGATCGCGTTCAAATACCGCCGCCGCAAGGGGTATCACCGCACGGTCGGGCATCGCCAGAAACTCACGAAGGTGAAGATCACGGCGATCCAGGCCTGATCCCCCGGGATCGGCACACCCCGCATTTTCGTCTTTTTCAGAACAGCATCGTTTTATGGCTCATAAAAAAGGTCAGGGCAGCGTCAAGAACGGCCGCGACAGCGTTAGCAAGCGTCTCGGCGTGAAGAAATTCGGCAGCCAGTCGGTCATTGCCGGGAACATCATCATCCGCCAGCGGGGCACCAAGTTTGTGCCTGGGCGCAATGTCGGCCTCGGGAGGGATTACACCATCTTCGCGCTGGTGGACGGGACCGTCCGCTTCGACCGCGAAGGCCGCCGGGTCAACGTTGACCCGGTTGCGGTGAGCGCGTAAAACGCGCGGAATTCCAAAAACCGGTATTCCGGTATTCTTTTGCGAAAATGCCCCGGAACTCCGGGGCATTTTTTTTGCCCGGCCCGGCAGGTGCGCTTCTATGCCTCCCGGATCGCCTTGGCGAGCATCTCCAGATGCTTGGGGATGGTGAAGCGGTTCAGATAGGCGGCGCGCATCGTTTCGGAAAGATCGAGCACGGGGAGAGTCCCGAGAAGCTCGGCCACTTTTTCGGGCGAGCGCGGGGGGGCATAGCCGCAATACCCCTCCGGGAGAAGCTCCGGGATGGCGCGCCACGGCGTGGTGAGCACGGGCATCCCGAAGGACATCGCCTCCAGAATGACCAGGCCGAAGCTCTCCGCGTAGTAATACGTCGGGAAGCAGAAGCAGTCGCTCTCCTCGAAAAGCCGAATTTTCTCCGCTCCCGCCGCGAAGCCGACGTAGGTGACGCAATCGGCCAGATCAGGCCGGGCGATCCGTTCGCGGAACGCGCGCTCCTCTTCCGCGTCCAGAAACGCCCCGGCCACCGTCAGGCTGGCGCGGAGCCGTGGTTTCGCCGCGTGATAAAGGGCTAGCCCCTCCAGCGCGTCGAAGACCCCTTTCTCCCGCGTGCAGTGCGCCAGGAAGAGCAGCCGGTAGACCGGCTCGGCGCCGCCTTCCCTGTCGCCGCCCTCCAGCCAGCGGCGGCGAGCGCGCAGCCGTTCCTGGCGCTGCGGGAGCAGCCGCGTGGCAAAGTCGGGGCACGGGTCGGGAATCCCGTTGGGGACGATCTTCATCTGGCTGGGGTGAAACCAGAGGCCGTCGCGAATCCCCGTGCTCGCCAGCGCCATCGAGAGGTGCGCGCCCTCCAGGAGCCGCGTCGTCAGCCATCGTTCCATCCACCAACCGTGCTCGGAGAGCCAGTCTCCCAGCCCGGTTGCGTGCCAGTGCAGGATGGATTTTTTGAAAAACGGGCGGCAGAGCAGGAGCACGAGCCAGTCGCGGTAGAGGGCGGCGCGCTTGCCCGGGGCGGGGACGTAGTAGAACGTCTTGACCCCGTGCCGGAACCGGCACCAGACCGCTTCCAGGCAGTAGCCGAGTAGCTTCCGCAGCTTGCCAGGCCGCATCGCCCCGATGTCTTCCATGCCGGTGGAGATGCGGCAGTTGACGTGGTAACAGGCGACTGCGTACGCGGCCTCGGCGGCTCCGCCCTGGCGGACATCCCCGCCGAAGCCCTCCAGCATCAGTTTGACCATGTAGCTCTGGCCGTGATGAGGCGGCGGCGTGTGCGCGAAGACAAGGAGCTTCACCGGCGCGTTCCCCGGCGAAAGGCGCGAGGCATCGGAGGGCGAGGGGGCGTCGAGGTTTCGGGCTGGGGCGGCGGAAGCGTTCACGGGTTCGAGGCGGCGTCCCGGGAAAAAATTTTTGAAGGAGGGTTCCAGGGGAGACGACGACGGCACTATAGGCTCCCGGTTGGCGGCTTCAAGAAAACGCTGATCCTGTGTTGGCGGGGCGCGGTTGCGAAAACTTGCCGTGAGGGCGTTGCCGGGCAAGGCTTTCCTGGGGGGAGGGGCGCGATTCCCCTCGCGCGCATTTGGGAATTCACGATAATGCCTTTCCCCTTTCCCGCGCTCGCGCCGTCAGCGCGCCCGGTTGTCACCATGTTGTCACCATGAAATTTTCCATCCTCACCGCCAGCTTCCGGCAGCTTGGCTGGCTCAAGCGCGCGATCCGTTCCGTCGCCGATCAGGAAGGGGTGGAGACGGAGCATCTCGTGCAGGATGGCGATTCGGGGTTCGAGCTGGAACACTGGGTACGCTGGGAAACCGACGCCCGGCTCATGGTCCTGCCCGATCGGGGGATGTACGAGGCGCTCAACCGGGCGATGACGCGCGTGAGCGGAGAGGTTTTCGCGATCCTCAACTGCGATGAGCAGTACCTCCCCGGGACGCTGGAGCGGGTGCGGCAGGAGTTCGAGGCGCACCCGGAGGCGGATCTTGTCGTGGGCGACTGCCTGCTTGTGGACGAAGCTTGCGACCTGCTCGCTTTCCGCCGCTCCACGCCGCTGCGCCCCTCCATGATTCTCACCGACCATCTCTACGACTTCACCTGCGCGCTCTTCTTCCGTCGCCGCCTGCTGGAGCGGGGCATCCGGTTCGACCCCGCATACCGGGCGGCGGGGGATGCCGACTGGATGGCGCGGCTGCTCCGGACGGGGGTGCGCATCCGCTATGTGCGGCGCTATTTATCCACGTTTACCATCCTCGCCGATAACCAGAGCCTGCGCGCCGAACCGGAGCCGGAGCGTCGCCGCCTGCGCGCGATCACGCCCCGCTGGGCGCTGGCCGCCGCGCCGGTGTTGCGCTGCTGGCGGCACGCGGAGAAATTCCTGGCGGGCGGCTATTCCAGCGGGCCGATTGAATACGCCATCTACCCCTCGGCGGAAGCCCCCTGCCGCGCCCATTTCCGCTGCGAAAAGCCGGGGCACCGGCATCCGTGGGCGCGTTGAGCTTGATTCCATTGCCTTCCCGTGACTCTTCGAAACTTGCTTCTTTTCCTCGCTCCGTTTCTCGTTTTTAGCGCGGCGCGCCTCCACGCCCTGGAGGTGCCGTCCCGTGCCGCCACCGCCACTCCTCCAATGGAGGAGGGGAGCTTCGCCGCATGGATGGCCAAGGGGAACGCCTTCGACGCGCAAGGCCAGAGCCAGCGCGCCATTATCTGCTACTGCGAGGCGGAAAGGCTGCGGCCACGCGACGCGGAGCTGCTCTGCCGGATCAGCAAGCAGTACCACGACGCAATGGCCGATACGCCGGTTAAGGAAGAGCGGCGGGTGCTCTGTCGGCATGCGCTCGATTACGCCCGGCGCGCCGCCGCGCTCGACCCGAAGAGCACGATGGCGGAAACGCTCGTCGCCGTCTGCTACGGGAGTCTGGTCCGGCTCGTCGATCCCCGCACCCGCATCCGCTATTCCAAGGAAGTCGAATCCCACGCCCGGCGGGCGCTCCAGCTCGACCCCGGCAACGACCTCGCCTGCTATGTCCTGGGAGCGTGGAACCTGGAACTGGCGAACCTATCGGTTTTTCAGCGTCATCTGGCGAAGTGGATTTACGGCGGGCTTCCCGCCGCGAGCAACGAGGAGGCCGAGCGTTACCTCCGGAAAGCGATCAAGATCAACCCCTCCCGGCCCGCCTATTATTCGGAACTCGGAAGAGTTTGCGCCGCCACGGGCCGCGACAAGGAGGCGCTCACCCTCTTGCACAAGGCGCTCGCCATGCCCGACCGGGGGAAGGACGACCCGGACCTGGAAATCCGCGTGGCCAAGGCATTGAAAAAGCTCGGGGAGTAATCCCAAATCTTCGGAAGACGCGGATGTGACGGCATCGGGTCTTTTGAGCCAGGCAGGGCGCGGGCGCGGTCTCTGATTGCCAACGTTGCTTCGTTTCACGGGCGACCCCGGAATTGAGGCCCGTTTCGCCCACGCGGAGAACCTGACTTTCTGTTTGATCTTCTCCGCGCTGGCTTATAGGCCGCGCACGATTGCAGGAGGAGCCAGCAGCGGCCCGGAATCCTGCAAGCGATCGATCCCAGCTGCCTTGGGGCGGTCGTTTTTGTCGGGATCAGGCTCCGCCACGGCGATCGCCTAACCCTTGCCGTTCCAGAGCTTGGCGAGTTCCTTGGTTGGCAGGGCGACGCGGAATCCGGGGGGGATGTTCTCCACCTGTTTTGCCGGGAAGATCTCCTGGTTAATCATGTCGCCGTAGTAAGGCGGGTTGCGGAAACATTCGATCCACGGTTCGGCGCTTTTTTTGGAGGAAGCGGATGCCGTTCCCGGTTTTTTCTGTTCCAGTTCCGCGTCGTACTGGTCGCGCAGCGATTTCTGCTCCAGCGCGAACTCGAAGAATTTGAATCCAAGCTCTTTTGCCAGCGGATGAATGTCATGCCCCATCCCGGGGATCGCCTTGTAGACCATGGGGTAGCCAAGATCCCGGCATTCCCTGACGAACCGGTTTGAGCGTTCGTAACCGCCGTAGAGT
Source organism: uncultured Chthoniobacteraceae bacterium (assembly GCA_964651005.1). Classification (GTDB taxonomy): domain Bacteria; phylum Verrucomicrobiota; class Verrucomicrobiia; order Chthoniobacterales; family Chthoniobacteraceae; genus DATMFV01. The sequence goes on from CAZYVL010000021.1 coordinate 8,671, forward strand.
TCGCCCGTGGTCAGGCACCAGAGGACTTTCGCCGCTTCCGGGGTCGGCTTGTCGAAGCTCCCGGGGATGATGATATTGACGGCCAGAAAATAGTCGGGCTTGCGGAGGCAAAGCCGCTGGGCCCACTGGGCGGAACCGCACGCGCCCCAGAGCAGAAAATCCCTGTCGGGGATGCCATAGGTTTCGCTCAACTCCTTGACGCCCCGCTCCCAGGCGTCCGCGACGACATCGAAGGTTTGGTCCATGTGCGCCGCCGCTTCCCGGGTCATCTGGTCGTAATTTTTCGAGGGGTCCCAGATGCGGTTGGAACCCCAGATGAGGACGGCAAGTTTATGCCGGTTCGCAAAGCTCAGGAGCCCGCTGTAATCTCCCGTCATCTCTTTTTGCTGCAAGGCGCGTTTGATGATTTCGATGTTCCCGGCGAGCATGGAAATCGCCAGAACCCCCTTGACCTCCTTCGCGTCGGTGACGCCGCTGGGGGGGCGAAGAAAGAGGGTGATTTTCGGCTGTGCCTGGCTCCGGGTATGGACGACGTATTCGATCAACGGGTCCATCGCCGCGTTGCGGGTCGGCTTTTTGCCCGTCTTGTCGAAAGCGAGTTTTTTTTCAGGAAAATCGAGCAGGAGATAATCCTCCTTTTTGGGATAGCAGGCAGCCTCGACCTCGTGCCGGTCGCCAAAGACGATTACGGCGGTCCATTTTTCTTTCCGTACCTCGCCGGGGACTTCGAAAAAGAGGCGCGCAGGTTCGTTTCCTTTGAAAAGCACCGGAAGCTCGAACCGGTAGCGGGCAAAGCGTTGGCCCGCTTTCGAAGGCTGGACGGCCTTGGCGATCAATTCCCGTTTCTCGTTGTAAAAGTAGGCTTTTGCGAAAAGGTCTTTGGAACGGATATTCTCTGCGGTTCGCACCTTCACCTCGATGCTTGGGCAAAACGTGGCGTTTCGATCCCCGTCCGAGGGTTTTGCTTCCTTCCAGACGCCCACGGTATCCTTTGGCTGACGCTCCTGGAACTTGACCGATTCGATCTTGAAAAAGTCGCCGTGAACCGCCGGGACTTCGATGGCGATCGTGATGAAAAGGGCGAGAAGAAATCGAAAGTTCATGGCGTGTTTGAACGGATCAGACCGGGATCACTCGCTTCCCTGCCGGGTGAGCGGCTCCCCGGCGGGAATTTCTTCGTCGGCGCGATTCTGGTCGGGGGCGGCTCCGGGTTCATGACCGGCTGTCCGGTATCCCCAGATGCAACCGGCCAGCAGAAGGAGATCCCTGCCGATGGCGACCGCCATGCTCCAGGCAGAGGGCGTGCCGGAGCCGAAACAGCCGCAATCGACCGTGATGCCGCGCGCAACCGCCGAGACCAGGGCGATGAGAAAAACCAGCGTCAGCCCGCCGAGGGCGAGCAGGGCCGGGCGGCCCTGGATGCCGGTGATCGCCGCAAGCCCCGCGAGAATCTCGAACGGAGGAAGGGTGATCGCCATCAGGTTGATGGCGCTGTTGGGAAGAATCGCGAAAGCGGCGATGCTGTCGCTGAAGTTCTCGGGAGCGCCGATCTTCATCGCCCCCGCGTAGACGAAGGTGGCTCCGATCACCCAGCGCAGGAGGAGCAGGAAGAGGCGGTGATGCAAAAATTTCATGGGGAAATCCGGGGTTGTGCCCGAGGTTGTGCGTTACCGGGTTTTTTCTTCGGGCAGATGTTCCGCGGTCCAGTCGCTCCAGCCGCCCCGGAAGACGAAGACCCGGGTGTAGGAGAGTTTGACGAGCGCGTCGGCGACCATCTGGCTATCTTCGCAACTCGCTCCCGAGCAGTAGACGACGATCCGTTGTGCCTTGTCGGCTTCCAGAAGGGGGCGGTTCTTCGCGTAATCAGCCTCGAACGCCTCGCGCGGAAGGCTGATCGCACGGGGGATGTGGCCCAGGCGGTGAAAGATTTCCGGCCTGGCGTCGAGGAGGATGCCGCTGGCTTTTCCCTCCGCGATTTTTTGCACGGTGGCCAGGTCGATGTCGCGTACCGTGTCGGAAGGCGGGGGGAAATCGGCGGGCGGCGTGGTGTCCTTTGTGGCGTCCCTGGTGTGGGGCGGAGCGCCGGCGCGGGCCAGCTCGCTGGTTTCGGCGATCATCTTCTCCACCACCTGCTGGAGCCGCTCCGCCTTGGGAGCGTAAACCAGCGGCAAGGGGGTGTCGTGGAACTGGTTGAGGGCCAGCCCGACGCACGCGGCGATCAGCACCATGATCCAGATGGCCAGCAGTTCCCGGCCGAGGGTTTGCGGCCAGGTGAGGACACGGAGAGAGGAGGGAGAAGGGGAGGGGGTCATTGGTCTTGTTGCCCGGCTGGTTTCAGGGAGGGGAACAGGAGCGAAGGCCAGTCCTGGAAGAAGTCGCCCACGCCTTCGATCTGCCGGAACGCGCCGACGCCGACGCTGCTCCACGCAGGGCTGCTGGAGAGACGGGTGAACTCGCCGAAGAGGACGGTGGACCGGGCGAGGAGTTCCGGCGGCAGCTTCAACTCGGCGGGAATTTTGTCCGGGGCGACGAGCGTGAGCTTTTGACATTGCTCCATCGGCGTGCGCAACGCTTGCCACTCCGCAGCGGGGCGCGCACCGAGGATGACGAGATCGCAACCGTGCAGGTCGGGCAAGCCCGCTGCCGAGACGGCCAGGCCGACTGCGGGCATCTTGCCGCTTGCGAGGCCGTAACGGCGCAACGCTCTCGGATAAGTCTGGCCCGCCGTGGCTGGATCGACCAGCACCCAGAGGCTCGGCGCGGCGTCGCCGACATGGACCGAGCCGTTTGACGCCACGCGGATGTTCATCCCGTAGTCGCTGAAACGGCCTGCCAGACCAAACGCGCCGAGCAGGAGAAGGCACCCCAGAACGCAGCCGCCCCACGCCAGCCGCCCCGGCCAGGAGCGCCGCCGCAGCCGCGCCACCAGGACGCCAAGAAGGGCGAGGGCCGGGAGAATCCAGACCCAGGGGCACTCCCCGACCGAACTGAACAACGCCGCCACCAGCAAGGCGGCCCAGATCCCCAGGGCAATCGCGAATCCGGTTTGGCCCGGGCGCGGGAAACAGAGCAGCAGCACGGCGAGCCAGCCAAAAACATAGAGAAAGCGCACCGGCCAGCCAAACTCCACGAGCCAGGTGAAATGGCTGTTGACCAGCGTGCGATACCCTTCGTGCCGGTCTAGCGCCTGGTACCAACTGCAATAAGCGTTGCCGGATTTGCCGAGGCCCCACCCCGCCGGAGCGTCCACCATCATCCGGGGGACCGCCTTCCAGATGTCGAGCCGGTTGGTGATGGAGGGGTCGTTCCAGCTCTGCGCGACGCGGGCGGTGGCCTGGAGCATCACCGCCCCACCGAGCATGACGGAGACGGCCACCGCCATCGCGGCGGCCCGCCCGCGCGGCCACGGGCGCGGCAACCGCCAGAGCACGATGCCCAGCCCGCACACCGCCGCCACCAGGCCGCCCCGGGAGAGCGTGTGCACCAGGCAGACGCCGAGCGCCGCAAACAGCGGGAGCGCCACCCAGAAAAGCCACCGCTTCACCAGCGGCAAGGCCCAGAGCGCGATCATCAGGAGCGCGATCAGCGCGGCGGTCTTGTTGGGGTTTCCAAATCCCCAATCCATTCGCCAGATCCCTTGAAAATAGTAATTCTCCATTGCATCCATTGGTGTTTCTCTCTCGGCCTGGAAAGCAGCCGTTGCGATTTTTCCGGTTCCGCCATTTCGGGCCAAGCGCGTGCGGATGACAAGCGTAAATCCCTCCCACCGCCTCCCATCCCCTCACACCCGCCGCCAGACGCTCGCCTGCGCCACGCTCCACTGGAACTTGCGTGCGTGTTCCCGGATGAGAAACGGGAGGTCGAGCGTCCGGCGGAGCGTGAACGCCGGTTCGAGCGCCGCGCGCAGCGACGCGAGCGTGGTCACGCGCACCCCCTCCCGCTCGAAACCGCCCAGCCAGTGGTCGCGCGGCGTGAACGCATCCATCCAGGTCGCCGGGGTCGTGATGACGAGCTGCCCCCCCGGGTTCACCAGCCCCGCCAGGCTTTCGAGCGCGCGGCGCGGCTCCGGCAGGCGGCAGAGGAGATTGGCGGCCAGCACGCGGTCGAAGCGCCCCAGCCCTTCGGGGAGCGCCATCGCGTCGCCCGTCTGAAAGCGGACCCGCATGCGGTCGATCTCCGGCGGGACGCGCGCGGTGAGCGGCGTGACCAGCGCCCCTTCATCCGCCCGGTCGTAGCCGAGCGCCCCCGCCTCGCGCAGCATCTGCGCCGCGTCGATGAAGCGGCGGGAGAAGTCGATGCCGATCACCTCCGTGCAACGCCGCGCCAGCTCGAAGGAGGAGCGCCCCACGGCGCACCCGAGATCGAGCGCGCGGAGCGGTTGTTGTGATTGTTGCGGCTGTTGTCGTTGTTGTGGCCGCTCCTCTTCCTCGAAGGTTTCCGATACAACGCGCCGGGCAAACCCGAGCGCCGCGTGCGGCCCGGCCCCCCACGGCAGCACCTCCTCCGGCTCTCCGTAGTGGAAGAGGAGGTATTCGCAGAGCAGGCGGTCGGTTTCGTAGAGGTTCATGCGTGGCCGCCGACGATTCCGCCGCGACGGCAGGCCGATGTCAAAGCCAAAGGCTGAAACCGGATGCGGGAAAGTTGCGATTATATGATTGACTTCGATCATAAACCGCCCTTCACTAAGCGCCGCTTCATGAAAGTGCCCCTGCATCTTGTCCAGGCCCGCCGCCAGAAACTGGCGGAGTGGATGCCGCAGCACGGGCACGTTTCGCTTCAGGAGATCTGCGTCCGCTTCGGCATCTCCGAGGCCACGGCGCGGCGCGACCTGGCGGCGCTCGCGGCGCGCAAGCAGATCGTGCGCACCTACGGCGGCGCGCTGGCGGATTACAACCGCCGTTTCGCCTCCTTCCACGAGCGCCAGCAGCACGCCGCGGACGCCAAAGCCGGGATCGGCCGCGCCGCCCGCGCGCTTGTCCGCCCGCGCAGCACCGTTTTTCTCGATGCGGGGACCACGCTCCACGCCGTCGCCGAGGCGCTGCGGCGCGAGCCGGTCGCTTCGCTGGAGATCGTCACCAACAGCCTTCCCGTCGCGGAGCTGCTCGCCCCCTGCCCGGGCGCGCGCGTGCATCTGCTGGGGGGCGAGTTGCTCCCGCGCCAGTCCACGCTCCTGGGCAAGGCGGCGCTCAGCTCGCTCGGCGGCTACCGGATTGACCTCGCGCTGCTCGGCGCGGAGGGGATGGACGCCGAGGGGCTCTGGAATTCCCAGGAAGAGATCGTCGCCTTCCAGCAGTGGCTCATCGCCTGCTCGGAGCGGACCGCCTTCTGCGTGGACGCCTCCAAGCTCGGTCGCTCGGCCCCTTCCTTCCTGACCGCGTGGAAGCGCGTCAAGGCGCTGCTCACCGACGCCACGCCGGAAGCCCTCGCCGCGCACGGCATTCCCGCCCGCCTGCATTTTTCAAAATCCCGATAACCCCCGATAACCCCATGCCCCACACCTACATCGCCTGCGACCTCGGCGCGGAGAGCGGCCGCGTGATCCTCGGCCACCTCGAAGCCGGGAAACTCAAGCTCGAAGAAATCCACCGTTTTTCCAACGGCGTGGCCCAGGTGCGCGGCACGCTGCGCTGGAACGTGCAGGGGATATTTGAAGAACTCAAAAAGGGCCTCAAAAAAGCCGCCGAACGGGTGGGGGACTCCAGCACCGCGAGCGTGAGCGTCGATTCGTGGGGCGTCGATTACGTCCTCTTCCGCGAGGACGAGCCGCAGATCGGGCTGCCGTACCATTATCGCGATCCTCGTACGGACGCCTCTTTCGAGCGCGCCTTGAAGAAAGTCCCCCGGGAGGAAATTTTCGCGCAGACGGGCATCCAGTTCATGAGCATCAACACGCTCTACCAGTTCCTCGACGACGCGGAGAACCACCCGGAGAAGCTCGCCGCCGCCGAGCGTTTCCTCAACATCGGCGATTACTTTAACTACCTCTTCTCGGGAGTCCCCCGCGCGGAGCAGAGCCTCGCCAGCACGACGCAGATGTACAACCCGCGCGAGCGCGCCTGGGCGGGCGAACTTCTCCGCCGCTTCGGCCTGCCGGAGCGCCTTTTCCCGGAGATCGTCCCCTCCGGCACGCCGCTCGGCGCGCTCTCGGGGGAGGTCGCGGAGGAGACCGGGCTGCGGGGTGCGAAAGTCATCGCCACCTGCTCGCACGACACCGGGTGCGCCGTGGCCGCGACGCCTGCGGAGGAGGAAGGGGAGGATTGGGCGTATCTCAGTTCCGGCACCTGGTCGCTGCTCGGCGTGGAACTCCTGGAGCCGTTGATCGACGAGAAAGCACGCGCCGCGAATTTCACCAACGAAGCCGGGCTGGGCGGGACGACGCGCTTCCTGCAAAGCACCGCCGGGCTCTGGATTCTCCAGGAGTGCCGCCGCGCCTGGGCGGAGGCGGGCCGGGAGTTCTCCTACGACGAACTGACCCAGCTCGCCCGGGAGGCCGCACCGTTGCGTTCGCTCATCGACCCGAACGACCCGCGCTTCCTCAAGCCGGGCGACATGCCGGGGAAAATCTGCGCCTTCTGCGAGGAAACCGGGCAGGCCGCCCCGCAGCTCCCCGGCGACTACGTGCGCTGCATTCTCGAAAGCCTCGCGCTCCTCTACCGGCAGAATCTCGAAACGCTGCGCGCGCTCACGGGCCGCAAGATCGGGACGCTGCACATCGTCGGCGGCGGCTCCAAGAACCGGCTGCTCAACCAGCTTGCCGCCGATGCCGCGCGCGTGAAGGTCGTCGCCGGGCCGGTGGAAGCCACGGCCATCGGCAACGTGCTCATCCAGGCGCTCGCGCTCGGGCATCTCCCCTCGCGCGCCGCCCTGCGCCAGACCGTCCGCGACTCCTTCGAGGTCGAAGTCTTCCAGGCCGCCGATCTCGCCGGGCCGTGGGAGAAAGCTTACGAAACCTTTCGCGGCTTTGGCGACGCGGGCGGGGCAGAAGCCTGACGCCTGACGCCTTTTTCCCTTCCTGATCGCGCTTGGGAAATTTCAATCCACCCTGATTCATCCAACCCACCTCACCAACCAACCCCTGATTTCAATATGGCCTCATACCAATACGTCAACTACCTCTGGGACGATGCGGCAGCCGCCGCGCTCGATCCTGTCGCCCGGCTCGTCTACCGCTCCAACCTGCTCGGCAGCGACCAGCGCATCACCAATACCGGCGGCGGCAACACCTCCTCGAAACTGACCGAGAAAGACCCGCTCACTGGCGAGCCGGTGGAAGTGCTCTGGGTCAAAGGCTCCGGCGGCGATCTGCGCACCAGCCGCCGCGAGAACTTCTCCTCGCTCTACCAGGAAAAGCTCCTCGCCCTCCAGTGCCTCTACGCGAAGCGCGAGGACAAGGGCCTCAAGTCGCAGGCCGAGGACGACATGGTTGGCTACTACACGCACGCCACCTTTAACCTGAACCCGCGCGCCTCCTCCATCGACACGCCGCTCCACAGCTTCCTCTCCGGCAAGCATGTGGACCACATGCACCCGAACGCGATCATCGCCATCGCCGCGAGCCGCCGCTGCGAGGAACTCACGCGCGAAATCTTCGGCGGTGAGATGGCGTACGTCCCGTGGATGCGCCCCGGCTTCGAACTCGGGCTGGCGATGCAGGCCATCGAGAAGGCAACCCCTGGCGTGAAGGCGATCATGATGGGCCAGCACGGCTTCATCTCCTGGGATGACGACGACAAGCTGTGCTACATTCGCACGCTGGAGTTCATCGAGAAAGCCGCCGCCTACATCGAGGCGCGTTACGCGGCCAAGGGGGGCGACGCCGCCGCCTTCGGCGGGGCGAAGTACGCTTCGCTCGACGCCGCCCGGCGCAGCGAAGCCTTCGCCGCGATCCTTCCGTGGCTGCGCGGCCAGGTTTCGCAGCACAAACGCTTCATCGGCACCGTGCAGGAGGACGAGAAGATCCTCCGCTTCGTCAACTCCAAGGACGCCGCGCGGCTCGCCGAGCTCGGCACGAGCTGCCCGGACCACTTCCTGCGCACGAAGATCAAGCCGCTCTACGTGGACTGGAACCCGCAGGCCGAAGACCTCGCCGCGCTCAAGGCGAAGCTCGCCGACGCCCTCGCCGCCTACCGCGAGGATTACGCCGCGTACTACAGCCGCTGCAAACACGCGAACTCGCCCGCCATGCGCGATGCGAACCCGACGGTGATCCTCATCCCGGGCCTCGGCATGATCGCGTGGGGCAAGGACAAGTCGGAATCGCGCGTGACGGCGGAGTTCTACAACTGCGCCGTGGAAGTGATGCGCGGCGCGGAGGCGATCGACGAATACATCGCCCTGCCGCAGCAGGAAGCCTTTGACATCGAATACTGGCTGCTGGAGGAGGCGAAGCTCAAGCGGATGCCTGCGGAGAAGGAACTCGCGCGGCAGGTCATCGCGGTCATCGGCGCGGGCAGCGGCATCGGCCGCGAAGTGGCGCACCGGATCGCGAAGGAAGGCGCGCAGGTCGTCTGCGTCGATCTCAACCAGGCGGCGGCGGAAGCGACCGCAAAGGAGATCACCGACCAGTTCGGCCTCGGCATCGGCGTCGCGGGATCGGGCATCTCCAACTGCGGCCCGGCCATCGGCCTTTCCGCCAACATCACCGACCGCGCCAGCATCCGCGCGATGCTCGCCCAGGTCGCACTCGCTTACGGCGGGTTCGACTCCATCGCCGTTACGGCGGGGATCTTCGTTCCGCCGGACACCAAGGGGCATATCCCCGATGACAAATGGGCGCTCACCTTCGCCATCAACGTCACGGGGAGCTACTTCGTCGCCGACGAAGCGCGTGCGCTCTGGACGGAGCAGGGGCTGCCGGGCAACCTGGTGCTCACCACCAGCGCGAATGCCGTCGTCTCCAAGAAAGGGAGCGTCGCCTACGATGTCTCCAAGTCCGCGGCGAACCACCTCGTCCGCGAACTGGCGATGGAACTCTCCCCGCTGGTGCGCGTCAACGGGGTCGCCCCGGCCACCGTCGTGCAAGGGAGCGCCATGTTCCCGCGCGACCGGGTGATCGCGAGCCTCGCGAAGTACAAGATCGCCTACACCGAGGACGAGGCGACCGAGTCGCTCACGCAGAAGCTGGCGCAGTTCTACGCCGACCGGACGCTGACGAAATCGCCCATTACCCCGGCGGACCAGGCGGAAGCCTTCTTCCTGCTCCTGAGCCGCCGCCTGAGCAAGACCACGGGCCAGGTGATTACCGTGGACGGCGGGCTTCACGAAGCCTTCCTGCGGTAGCCGCGCTCTCGCAACCATCAACCGCCGTTGCCGCCTTCCGCTGGCGGCAACGGCGATGGCTGCGGGGGGCGTCGCAAGCGGAAACGATTGAGGAGCGGCGGAGCCGTGTTATAGTCCGCACGATTCGGGTGCGCTTTCTGCGTCTCCTGCGCCTCCTGCGTTATCTGTCTGCCGTCTTTTTTTTCGCCTTTTCATGAAAGCAAGTCTCTTCCTCTCCGCTCTGCTGCTGCCTCTGTTTTTTACGGCAGGCTCCCTCTCCGCCCAGGAAGCCACGATCAGGGTTAGCAGCGTCAAACACGCCGACGGCACGCGCACCGACACGCAGACCGATCTGGAAGCGCAGACCTCCGAGGCAAAGACCTTCGGCGCCGGGGGTAATCTGCTCAAACGCGTTTTCTTCAAGACCGACAATGCGGGGAAACCGCTGGAGGGAACGGTTTACGACGGCAACGGGAAGGTGCAATACCGGCTTCGCTACACGTACGACGCGCAGGGGCGGGTCACTGAAGAGCAAGACTTTGACCTCAAGGGAACGCTGCTCCGGCGGTTCGTTTATCGTTACGGGGCCAACGGAAGCGTAAGCGGGATCGAGACCTACGATGCGAATGGAAATCTGATCAGTGGAGGAAACCGCAAAAAATCGCGCCGCCGTTGATCGTCCCTGCTTCCCACTCCGAAGATGAGCCGCCGCGCCTCTCGCTCCGTTCTCTCGCTTCTGCTTGCCCTGGCCACGGTTGGTTCCGCCGGATGGGCGTGGCAGGAGCACCGCCAATCCGAGGGCCGCGAGGCGCAACGCGATTTCGAAGCAAAGCGGCTCGCGCTGCTTGAATCCGAGAACGCGCGGCTACGGGGCGTGGTCGCGCAATACGGGGCGGAAAAAAAAGCCGCCGCCGAGGCGGAAAAACGCGCCGCCATCGAGAAACAGACCGCGCGGATTCGTGGCCTGGATTTCAGGCATCCCGTGGCGTACGACATTCTCGACCGCGGGGGGATCCAAAAGGTGCTGCGCCGCAAGATCGACGAGCAGTTCAGCGAAGCCGAGTTCCAGGCGATGGAGAAGGGGTACGTGGCGATGGGGTTGCTCCCCGCCGGTTATCCGCTTAAAGAACGCTACATCGAACTCTTGGGCGAGCAGGTCGCCGCGTTTTACGACCAGGACACCCACCGGCTCTTCATGTACCGGGACGCGGCCCTGGAGAACGGGCAGAACCGCATGATCCTCTCTCACGAGTTGACGCACGCGCTCCAGGACCAGCACTTCGGCCTCGACAAGCTGCCGCTGACGCTGAAAACCAACGACGACCGGGGGCTGGCCGCCAGCGCGTTGATCGAGGGCGACGCCACCCTGGAGATGCAGCTCTTCCTGGCGCAAGACCTTTCGCTTGAAGGGATCGGCCAGAGCGTCGGCCAGGCGTTCACGCAGGACATGAAGCAGCTCCTGGCCGCGCCCCGCATCCTGAGGGAGACTCTCCTCTTCCCGTACACGGAAGGGTTGCGGTTCTGCATGGCCGTGCGCGGCAACCGCTCCGGGTTCGAAACCGTTTCCGCCCTCTACAGCCGCCTCCCCTCCTCATCCGCGCAAATCCTTCACCCGGAGAAGTATTTCGCCCGGGAGGAGCCGATCGTCGTGCAATGGCCCGATCTGGCCGTGCGGGGCGAGAAACCGCTTTTCGATAACGTGATGGGCGAGTTCGGCACCGGGGTGCTTTTGACCGACTGGGCCGGGAAAGCCGCCGCCGAAGCGGCGCAAGGGTGGCGCGGCGACCGGTATCTCGTCTTTCGGGATGGAAAGGCGCTCGTCTGGCGCTCGATCTGGAGCGGCCCGGTCGAGGCGGAACGCTTCTCGCAGGCGCTCTCGAAGATGCTGGCCGGGCGCTATCAGGCCACTCCCATCCCCGTCACCAACACCCCGGATGCGGAAACCGGCACGCGGCGGATCGTGAAGTTCCAGGCCAAGGGCCGCGTGATCCGGGTGATCCGGCTGGTCTCGCCGCCCGGGTCCGAAGGGGCGAAAGAGAAGGCTTCCACCGTGGAAGTGGTTCTGATCGACGCCGCCGATGACGCCCCGGAGTGGGCCGACGCGCTGGCGGAGAAGTTCGGGCGGTGATCCGCCGCCGGAACGAAAAACCGGGGCATGCTACGACGCGACGCGCACCGCGCGCGTTTTGTCGAGCTTGAGCACGCCGCCCGCCGCGAAATCCGGGGTCGCTTTCGGGTCGGTGATCTTTTCCCCCTCCCACTGCACGCTTCCCTGTTCGACGAGGCGGCGGGCGTCGCCGCGCGACCGCGCGAGGCCAAACCCCTGGGCATAGGCGGCGACCACAGCCGAAACGAGGTCCGCGCTCGCGGCCGCGTCGAGCGTGACGGCGGTGAGTTCCGCCCGGGCGAGGTCTTTTTTGGAAAAACGGAGATCGAACCCGTCGAGCGCCGCCTGCGCCGCCTCGCGCGAGTGGTAGCGTTCCACGATCCGGAAGGCGAGCCGCTTCTTGGCCTCCATCGGGTGGCCCGGGGGGAGATCCTCGCCCAGCAGAAGGAGGTAGTACCGCTCCATGAGCGTGTCCGAGATGCTCATGAGCTTCCCGAACATCGAGTCGGGCGCTTCATTGACGCCGACGTAGTTGCCAAGGCTCTTGCTCATCTTGTGCACCCCGTCGAGCCCCTCCAGCAGCGGCATGAGGAAGACCACCTGCTGCGGCTGCCCCTCCTCTTTCTGGAGATCGCGCCCCACCAGGATGTTGAAAAGCTGGTCCGTCCCGCCGATCTCCACGTCCGCCTTCACTTTCACGGAGTCCCATCCCTGGATGATCGGGTACTGGATTTCATGCAGGCGGATCGATTCGTCACGCTCCATCCGCTTGCGGAAATCCTCGCGCTGGAGCATCTGCTGCACCGTCACGCGGCTGTTGAGCCGGATCACCTCCTCGAAGGTCATCATCTCCAGCCATTCGCCGTTAAAGACCGTCTTCGTTCGCTCGGGGTCGAGAATCTTGAACGCCTGCTGGCGAAAGCTGCGGGCATTTTCCATCACCTGGTCGTGGGTGATCTGCGGGCGCGTTTTGGAACGACCGCTCGGGTCGCCGATCATCGCGGTGAAATCGCCGATGATGAGGATGGCCGTGTGCCCGAGATCCTGGAACTGCCGCAGCTTCTGGAGCGCGACCGTGAAGCCGAGGTGAATGTCGGGCGCGGTCGGATCGACCCCCAGTTTGACGTTCAGGGGTCGCCCGAGTTTCAGTTTTTCGAGCAGTTCGGCCTCGGAAATGATCTGTGCCGCGCCGCGTTTGAGGATTTCAAGCTGTTGTTCGGGACTCATGCCGGGCCGCTCTTTTAGCGGCTCGCGGGGCAATTCGCAAGCGTGCGAGGCCATCTCGCCAGAAATGCGGAAAAAAAGACTCGGGAAAACGCGGTTCGGGCCGGGCGGCACCGCTCAATTCTTGTTGAGCAGATTACGGATGTCCTCGACCGTCTTCAACTGGGTGAAAGTGCCACCCTGCTGGATCGTATTGAGCGCCGCCGGTCCCTCTTTGTCCATCTTGTCCTGCGAGCGGCCCTTGAACGTGGTGGTGCGTGCGGCGTAGGTGCGCCCGGCCTCTCCGCCGTTGTCGTACTTCTTGTCCGCGTCCCAACTCGCTTTCACCGCTGCGGCTTTGGTCGAGTGTTCCCGGACGATCTGCCGGACCATATCGTGCCCCTTGGTATCCGCCTCCTTGGCGTCGATCTGGCGAAGATCCATGAAGCCGCCGCTCTGCCCGGAAAAATGGCGCGTCTGCCGGAAATCCTTCGTCCAGAATTTGGAGAGGAACGGAAACATCCTCGCCCGTGCGTTTTTGCCTTCGTAGCTCCGGGTGGCTTGAAAATCTTTCGCCTTGAACTCCAGGTTCATGTTCGGGCGCAGGATCCGGCTCATCAGCTTCTGTTCCTGCTCCTGGGCCAGCCCGGGGCGCGCGAACCCGAACACGCCGAAGAGGAGGGCGAGGGAGGCGAATAGGGAGGTCGCGGGGGAGCGCATCGCGCTTCTTTCCTGCCACGGTTTGCCCCGGGGTGCAAGCCCGCAGTCGGCGCGCGGCACCGTGCGCGACGCTTCTGCCCCCCCTTGGGAAGCATCCGGGCCGGGCCGCGCCGCCGTTTTCCGGCGGGGAAAGCACCGGGAGCCGGGCCGGGGAGAGCCTGCCTTGCGGGATTTTCCCCAACCGGGCACAATGCCGCCTTCCATGCCGAATCTCTTTCAGGCCACGGGGAACGTGATCGACGCGATCCGGATCAACCGCATCAGGCGGATCACCCGCGAGGGCCGCGCTTTCTGGGTGAAGCGCCGCCGCTGGTGGAGCCGGGCGTTGGTCCCGTGCGCCAACGCCTTTTTCCTGGTGGCGGGCAATCCGGTCATCGTCTGGGCGGACTCGCGGCAGTGGCAGCGATGGGAGGTGGAGAGCTTCCGGCTGCTGCACGGCCCGGAAGGGTTCCATGCGTTTGCGGAAGAGGGGCGGGCCGTCTGGGCGGAGCAGCTCCCGGGGGTGATTCTGGAGGAACCAGCCCGGCGCGGGAGATTGAGCGGCGCGATGCTGGCTGCGGCGGCGCGGGAGTTGAAACGGGCGCACCGGCTGCCGTGCCGCGCGCTGGGGGGCCGCTGGTCGCACGGCGATCCGCACCTGGGCAACTTCGTTTTCGACAAGGCGGCCCGCCGCGCGCGCCTGATCGACTTCGAGCTGGCGCACCGCGCCGGGATGCGCGAGGCCGACCGCCACGCGGACGACCTCCTGGTGGTTTTCCAGAGCATGATGGGCTACCCGGGCTACGCGAACTTCGCGGGCTGGATCGGCGCGGTCACCCATTTCCTGCGCGCCTACCGCGACGGCAGCCCCGGCGAGGAGGAGGTCTTCGCCCGGCTGCTGGACCGTCTGCGGCCGCCCACGGGGATCAGCCGCCTCTGGTGGTCGATCCGCACCGACTACATCCCCGCCCCGGAGCGCAACCGCCGCATCGCCGCCTTGCGCGAGGTGTTGCGCGAGGGATTGCGCGGGCTGGCGGAAGAGGAGCGTGTCGTGGCGGATTTGTGACAGAGCCGTTTCGGTTCATCGGCGGGGACGGCGCTTTTCTTCCGAAGAGCATTGACGATTCGGAGAGATGGAAATTTATATAGTTTCCAGTCAGAACCCCAAATGCAGTCCGACAACAAACCCGTTTCGATCATGGACGTGGCCAAGGCCGCGGGCGTGGGGGTTGGCACCGTGTCCCGTGTCATCAATAACCGCCCCTCGGTCAGCAAGGCCGCCAATGATGCCGTTCGCCGCGCGATGGCGCTGCTCGATTACACCCCGCCTCCGCCCGGACGGCGGCGGGGCTACCGGATGAACCGCCAGAAACCGTCGCGCAGCGAGCCGCAGATCCGGGAGGTCATCATCGTCCTGCTCACGAACTACGGCATCGAGTGGATCCTGGGGAAAGCCCCGGTGTTCGCCGCCGTGTTGCAGGGAATCCAGTCCGCCGTCGAGGAGGCGGGGGGGGTACTGACGATCCGGCAGGCGACGACCTGGGCGCAGTTGCACGGCGTCGTCAAACGGAGCAAAGGCGCGCCGTGCCTGATGATGGGCGAGGAGCCTCCCGGCGCATCGCCGCATCAACTCCGGCACGCCCCCGCCGTCTGGGTCATGGGGAGCGCACAGCGTTTTGGGGGGGACCACGTTCAGCCCGATCATCTCAGCCTTGGGCAGATGGCGGCGACGCATCTTTTGGCCAGGGGGCACCGTCTGGTCGCCTACATTGGCGTGCCGATCAGCCCCGGCTATCATGTCAGCTTCCGGGGGGCCGCGCTGCAATGGTGGCTCCGGGACCAGGGCGCGGAGGTGATCCTGCTCGTTCACCCGGAAGTCATCACCCTGAACGCCACGACGCACCAGGCCAACGATGCGGTGCTTGCGGAGCTGCTGGAGCACTTCTGCGCGCTCCAGCCGCGCCCGACCGCGCTGGTGGTGCAGGCCGACGTGCTCACCCCGCATCTCTACAGCCTGCTGCTGGAGCGCGGCGTGCGCCCGATGGTGGACGTGGAAATTTTGACCTGCAACCGCGAGACTGCGTATCTCTCCCATCTCAAGCCGCAGCCCGTTGTGCTCGACCTCCAGGCCGAGGCGATCGGGCGGCGCGCGGTCGCGCAGGTGCTCTGGCGCGCCAGCCACCCGAACGAACCGGCCATGCGCGTGATGATCGAGCCGCTCCTGCTCGTGCCCGACGGGATCGCTCCCTCGCCCGCAGCGGCAACTGGAGTGGAACGGCAGGGATAGGCGGGAGAGGGGCGGCCAAGGCCAACTGGCGCGTATTCCTCAGCGGTTCATTAAGGAGGAACCGCTGAGGGAGGAACCGCTGATTGAATTGGAGCGAGGGAGCATCGCTTACGGCTTCTGTTTATAATACCGCACGTAATCAAATTCTGCGGTGTCGGGATGCTCGTTTGGCCTCATCGGGCCATGACCTTTGGCTGTGTACTTGTCGCCGCGCGAGATGGAGGTCAACCAGATGTTCTGCGGGTCCAGCGATCCCAGAGGTGCGACATCGTAGGATGCGATCAACTCGCCTTCGAAATACATTTTTACCGTGGTGGATGTCACTTCGCATCCCCATACGTGGAAATCGTCCGCAAGGTTCGGCAAGC
>CAZYVL010000021.1:24692-28529 GCA_964651005.1 uncultured Chthoniobacteraceae bacterium
CAAATTCATCCCACCACACCAACTCATACCCCTTTGGGACAAACTCCGAGGGAGCCGGGGTGGCGGAGTGGGTTTGGGCGTTGCCGGAATACGCGGAAGAGAGGAGTAACGCCGCGGCGAAAAAGCCGGTTGATGACAAGTGGGATCGAGTGGCGGTCCAAAGCCGTTTAAGGCGGTTGATGCGGTTGCTTGAAACACCGGAATCAATAAGAGGGGGGAAGATTCTCATTGCGGGGCAACTTGGGCAATCCATGGGGAAAGAGTCAACATAGATGTTAAAATCTAAATAGAATGACTCTTGGATATGCTTCTTTGTCGTCTCTCCCGGGATGGTGCGGCCAACTGCCCCGCGTTCCTTTTTGCCGTGGACAGGACGGAGAGCGGCGGTATTTTGCCACCGATGACGGCGAACCATGATCCAGACCGCGCGGATTGCCCCGACTGCCCCGACTGGGCGGAGTGCGCGCTGCTGATCGTCGGGCACGGCTCCACCGTCACTCCCGACTCCGGCGCGCCGACGCGCGCCCATGCCGACGCGATCCGGCGGCGCGGGGTTTTCGGCGAGGTGCACGCCGCCTTCTGGAAGGAGGAGCCGGGAGTGCGCGAGGTGCTCGACGCGATCGGGCGTCGCGAGATTTACGTCGTCCCGAACTTCATCAGCGAAGGGTATTTCACGCGCCGGGTGATCCCGCGCGAACTCGGCCTCCCCGCCGCGCATCCGCCGCGCACGCCGTTTCCGCTTGGGGACGGGCGCACGTTGCGCTACTGCGAGCCGGCGGGCAATCACGCCCGCATGACGGAGATGCTGCTGCGCCGCGCGGCTGCGGCCGCCCCCGGGGTCGCGCCCGGAGAGGCGACGCTTCTCATTGTTGGCCACGGGACGGAGCGCCACGGCAACTCCGGCACCGCCGCCCGGGAGCAGGCGCGGCGGATCGGGGCGATGGGCCTCTACGCGGAGACGCTCTGCGCGTACCTGGACGAAGTGCCACGGATCGACGACTGGGCGGGGCTGGCGACGAGCCGCCAGGTCGTTGTCGTGCCGTTTTTTATTTCCGACGGCCTCCACGGCGAGCGCGACATTCCCGCCCGGCTCGGCCTCGGCGGGGAGGCGGCGTTGCGAAACCGGCCACACCCCCTGCGCGGGCGGGAGCTTTACTACGCGCACGCCATCGGGAGCGAGCCGCTCCTTGCCGAAATCCTTCTCGACCAGGCGGCTGCGTTCGACCGCCCTGCCACGCCATGATCGTTCGCGCGCGTTATCTCGTCACGATGGATGGCCCGCCGCTGGAAGATGGCGCGGTCGTGGTGCAGGGTGGGCGGATCGTGGCGGTCGGCCCGTTCCGCGAAGTGGAGCGCCATGAGCGCCATGAGCGCCATTGTGGGAGCGGGGGAGAGGAGCAGCGGATCGACCTGGGCGACCGCGTGCTGCTCCCCGGCCTCCTCAACGCGCATTGCCACCTCGACTACACCGGCCTGCGCGGGGCGATCCCGCCGCAAGACTCCTTTACCCGCTGGATCGGCTGCATCAACGCGCTCAAGCGCGGGCTGACGGAGGCCGATTATCTGCAAGCCATCGCCGACGGCTTTGCCGAGCTGGAGCGGTGGGGGACCACGACGGTCTGCAACCTCGCCGCGTTCCCCGGCCTGCTGCCGAAGCTGCCACCGCCGCCGCTCCGTGTCTGGTGGTTCCCCGAGCTGCTCGACATCCGCGATCCCTCGGAGGCTCCCCGGCTTGTCGCGGAAAGCCTGGCCGCCCTCGATGCCGTGCGGGGCCGCCCGGGGTGGCTGGGCGGGTTCGGCCTCGGCCCGCACGCGCCCTACACCGCCTCGGCGGCACTCTACCGGCTCTGTGGGGAAGCGGCGACCCGCACGCGCCCGGCCCTGCCGCTGACGACGCACATCGCCGAATCCGCCGACGAAACGGCGATGTTCCGCGAGGGGCGCGGCGATCTCTACGCGCTGCTCGCCAGGGTGGGGCGCGCGATGGACGATTGCGGCCACGGCTCTCCCTTCTCCACGGCGGTGCGCGCGGGGTGGATCGGCCCCGGCTGGCTGCTGGCCCACGCCAACGAACTTGAAGAGGCCGACTTCGAGCTTCTCGCCCGCGCTCCCGGCCCGCCTGCCTGGCATTTTGTCCACTGCCCTTGCAGCCACCGTTATTTTGGGCACAAGCCGTTCCCGTGGCGGCGGCTGGAGGCGCTCGGCGCGAACATTTGCCTCGGCACCGACAGCCTCGCGAGCAACGCGGAGCTGAACCTCTTCGCCGAGATGCGGGCCGCGCAAAAATCCGCTTCGGGGTTGACTTCCGAAAACCTGCTGGAGACGGTAACGACCCATCCGGCGCGGGCGCTGGGGAAA
Source organism: uncultured Chthoniobacteraceae bacterium (assembly GCA_964651005.1). Lineage (GTDB taxonomy): Bacteria > Verrucomicrobiota > Verrucomicrobiia > Chthoniobacterales > Chthoniobacteraceae > DATMFV01. The sequence continues at coordinate 27,051 of CAZYVL010000021.1, forward strand.
AGCGGGGAACTGGGAGTCCTCGCTCCCGGCGCACACGCCGACATGATCGCCCTGCCGTTTGATGGTCCCCTCCACGAAATCCACGATGCCCTCGTCGCCAACCGCCTCCCGATTGAATGGATGATGCTCGACGGAAAGCTCCGCCCGGCCCGCGCGTGATCCCGCGCGGCGCGCCTCTTTTTCTCCGCGCCCTCCCGGCGCTGCTCGCCTCCGCCGCGTTGCTCGCGCCCCCGGTGGCTTTCGCCAAGGCGGCGCGCAAGAAGCCGCCGTCGCTTTTCGCTCCCGCCACGGTGCCGGATGACCCGGGTGACATTGCCCTCGTCGCGAAGGGGGCCATCGTCCTCGATGCCTTTTCCGGCACGCCGATTTTCGAGAAGAACGCGCGGCAACGCTTCTACCCGGCCAGCGCGACGAAGATCCTGACCGCGCTGCTCGTGATCGAGGCGGGTGATCTCGACCGGCCCGTCGTGATCGAGCCGGAGGACGCCCAGGTCGAGCCGAGCGCCGTCTACCTCCGCGCGGGGGAACGGTTCACCCGCCGCGAACTCCTCTACGCGCTCCTGCTCAAGAGCGCCAACGACGCGGCGCAGGCGCTCGCGCGCGATAACGCGGGGAGCATCGCGGCGTTCGCCGAGAAGATGACGCTGCGCGCCCGGCAGCTCGGCGCGACCGACAGCCATTTCATGAACCCGCACGGGCTGCACCACCCCGAGCACTACACCACGCCGCGCGATCTCGCGCTGATCGCCCGCGCGGCGATGCAGCAGCCGGTCTTCCGCCAGCTCGTCGCCACGGAGAGCCATCCCTGGACCGGGGCGAACGGAACCGTGCAGCTCAAAAACCACAACAAGATGCTCTGGAACTTCCCCGGGTGCACCGGGCTGAAAACCGGCTACACGCTCCGCGCGCAGCACGTCCTGGTCTCCTCGGCGCTTCGCAACCAGCGGGAGGTCATCTGCGTGGTGATGCACTCCGACAAGCCCGGGAAATGGAGCGACAGCAGCCTGCTGCTCTCCTACGCGCTCGAACATCTCCCGGGGTTGCCGATCCTCGACTGAGCTTTCCGGGAGGAAATTGCGGACACAGGCGCTTGCCTGCAATGTTCGCATTTTTGCTTCCCTCCTTGCATTATTGCGCTACGCTCATTTTTGAGAACATGGCCCGCATTTCCATCATTGACGACGAACCCGCGATGCTCGAAGTCATCGCTACGCTCTGCAAGGAGCTGGGACACGAAGCCTTTCCCTTTCATTCCGCCGAACGCGCCATCGAGAATCTTTGCGGGCTGGAGCCGCAGCTTGTCATCGCGGACATCAAGATGGAAAACCTGGGCGGCTTCGACGTGCTGCGGGCCTGTCGGGAGATCGTCCCGATGCCCGCCGTCATCATGATTACCGGGTACGCCTCTGTGGAGACGGCGGTGGAGGCGATGAAGCTCGGCGCGCACGATTACGTCACCAAGCCGTTCAAGATCGACGA